>JAGBRZ010000109.1 GCA_017632155.1 Clostridia bacterium | reverse complement strand
GAGGTCGTGCTTTCCGGTAGCTTCTGCATCGGAAAGTGCAATCGAGTCGGTGTTACCGTACAGGTAAACGATGACGTTCACGTAGGCGTGACGAGAGATAATTTCAGAGAATTTTTCAAAAAAAATATACTTGATGTAATAGAAAGCGAAAGGGCGTGACGATCATGGCAAATTGCTTGACACTGAAAAAATCAAATTGCAAAAACTGCTATAAGTGTATCCGTCACTGTCCCGTAAAGGCAATTCGCTTTTCGGGCAACCAAGCGCATATCATTGGAAATGAGTGCATTTTGTGCGGCCATTGCTTTGTTGTTTGTCCTCAAAATGCCAAGGAGATTGTAGACGGTACAGAAAAGGCGAGAGTTCTGCTTCAAAGCGGAGATCCCGTCGTTGTCAGCTTGGCACCGTCCTTTGTCGCAAATTATGACGGCGTAGGTATTGAATCTATGCGTCGAGCACTGAAGCAGCTTGGCTTTTTCGAGGTTGAGGAAACCGCAATCGGTGCAACTATCGTTAAGACCGAATACGAGCGCATGCTCCTCGAGGAGGAAAGAGATATTATTATTACCTCCTGCTGCCATTCTGTGAACCTGCTCATTCAAAAATACTTCCCATCCTCTCTTGAATATCTTGCAGACGTGATGTCTCCTATGCAGGCACACTGCTCGGATATTAAGAAAAGGATGCCCAAAGCAAAGACCGTATTCATCGGCCCGTGTGTTGCAAAAAAGGATGAAGCTGAGTACTATGAGGGACCGGTAGATGCCGTTCTCACATTCGAGGAATTGACCAATTGGCTGAAATCCGAGCATATCGAGCTTGATAAGGAAACGGATCGTAATCCCGAAAGCCGTGCCCGCTTCTTCCCGACCACGGGAGGAGTACTCAAGACGATGGCACAGAACGCTCCCGGATATACTTATATGGCACTTGACGGTGTTGAAAACTGTATTTCCGCACTTCGCGATATCGAAAGCGGAAAGATCCATAAATGCTTTATTGAAATGTCCGCTTGTGTCGGAAGCTGTATCGGCGGCCCCGTTATGGAAAAGTATCACAATACGGCTCCAATTAAGGACTTTATTACGATTGCGGATTATGCCGGTGAGCGCGATTTTGCCGTGGAACAGCCTGAACCTATGCAGATCAAGAAGCATTTCACTATGATTGAGCACAAGCTCATGCAGCCGTCCGAAAACGAGATTATGACCGTTCTTCGTCAGATGGGCAAGTTTAAGCCTGCAGACGAGCTGAACTGCGGCTCTTGCGGATATAATTCCTGTCGAGAGAAAGCGATCGCTATTATTCAGGGCAAGGCTGAAATCTCTATGTGCCTGCCGTTTCTTAAGGATAAAGCAGAAAGCTTCTCGGATACCATCGTAAAGAATACGCCAAATGGACTTATCGTTCTTAATGAAAATCTTGAGGTTCAGCAGATCAACAATGCTGCTCGTAAGATTATGAATATCCGTGCGGCATCCGACGTGCTTGGCGAGTCTGTTGTTCGTATACTCGATCCCACGGTATTCGTTCATGTCAGAGACAGCGGAAGAACGGTGCGTGATCAGCGCACGTATCTCGCAGAGTATAAGAAATACATTGAGCAGACCGTTGTTTACGATCCCGACTCCCGTATGCTTATTGGCATTATGCGTGACATTACGGACGAAGAAGCGGACAGAGAAAAGAAAGCAAGAATCAATAAGCAGACCGTTGAGGTTGCCGATACCGTCGTTGAGAGACAGATGAGAATCGTTCAAGAGATCGCATCTCTGCTCGGAGAGACCGCAGCCGAGACCAAGATCGCCTTGACTAAGTTAAAGGAGTCTATCGGCGATGAATGATTTGTGTGCAGATATCGGATATAAAAGCATCAATCATGTCGGCGAAGAGCTTTGCGGAGACCACGTAGACGTCGTTGAGGAAAACGAAAATTCCACCGTTATTGTGCTTGCAGACGGTCTTGGCTCCGGCGTTAAGGCAAGCATCCTTTCCACCCTTACGTCCAAGATCATATCTACGATGATGGCGGCAGGGCTTCCTATTGAAGAATGCGTGTCTACCATTGCAGGAGCACTTCCCGTGTGTTCGGTGCGCGGCGTTGCATATTCCACGTTTACGATTATTCATCTTTTGAATAACGAAATCGCCGAGATCATTCAGTACGATAATCCTCACGTAATCGTAGTAAGAGATTACGTGCAGTACGATTATCCCAAGACTGAAATGAACATCGGCGGCAAGAAAATATATAAATCCACGCTGAAACTCCAAGAAGATGACGTATTTATCGCTATGAGTGACGGTTGTCCCCATGCAGGTATGGGAGGCAAATACAACTTCGGATGGAAGCGCGAGGAAATTGCCGACTATATGCAGGCACTGATTGCCGGAGGTTATACCGCAAAGAACCTGTCCACAATGCTGGTTGACGAGTGTGATAAGCTTTACGGACATAAGCCAGGAGATGACACCACCGCCTGTGTCGTAAAGATTCGCAAGAGAGAGCCGATGAACATTCTGTTCGGTCCCCCTTCCAACCGTGACGATGCAAATCGTATGATGGCGCTGTTCTTCTCCAAGGAAGGAAAGCATATCATCTGCGGAGGTACGACCTCGTCTATTGCAGCAAAATATCTCGGCAAGCCCGTTCAGACAAACTTGAAGTTTGAGCGTAGCGACGTTCCTCCCATTGCTCATATCGAAGGTGTTGATCTTGTGACCGAAGGCGTTATTACAATGAATAAAGTCATTCAGTATGCAAAGGATTATCTCGGGGAGAACGAGCTCTACGAGGAGTGGAATTTTCAGAAGGACGGTGCGTCCATGATCAGCCGACTTTTATTTGAGGAAGCGACGGATATCAACTTCTACGTGGGCAGAGCGGTCAATCCCGCCCATCAGAATCCCGATCTTCCGATCAATTTTAACATCAAAATGAATCTCGTTGAGGAGCTTTCAACCTGTCTTAGAAAAATGGGAAAGCGCATCAAGGTAAGCTATTTCTAATTACGAATTACGAAAGATAAAAGGAGAAAGACAATGCAGAAAAAAGTAACAATTATCGGCGCTGGTTCGGTTGGCGCAACCACCGCGTTTGCCGTACTGACCAGAGGAGCCGCTTCCGAAGTGGTATTGATCGATATCAATACCGACAAAGCACTGGGTGAAGCGCTCGATATCAAGCAAGCAACCCCCTTTATCGATAACTGTGATATCTATGCGGGAAGCTATGCGGACGCTGTCGATTCCGACGTTGTCGTGATTACCTCGGGAATCGGAAGAAAGCCCGGACAGACTCGTCTTGAGCTTGTGCAGACCAACGTAGGAATCATCAAGTCGATTGCTTCCGAGATCGTCAAGTATGCACCCAACGCGATCTATATCCTCGTGGCAAACCCTGTGGATATTCTGACGTACGCCTTCCTGAAATATACGGGACTTCCCAAGAATCAGGTGTTCGGTACGGGTACGGTGCTTGACACCATTCGTTTGCGCACCCGCCTTGCCGAGATCTATAACGTCAACAAGCAGCAGGTTCACGCTAACGTCCTCGGTGAGCACGGTGACACCTCGTTCGTTGCTTGGTCGACGGCTACCATCGCGGGTGTTCCGCTGAGCGAATACCGTGAGGCAGTGGCAAATCCGACCAGTATTTTTGCTGACTATACGAGAGAAGAAGTAGAAACCTACGTCAAGAAATCGGGCGGAAAAATTATCTCGCGTAAGGGCTGTACCGTCTACGGTATCGGTATGACCTCGACGCATATCATTAAGACGCTCAGCGGAAATTCCGAAACGGCATTGACGGTTTCGTCGTTGCACGAGGGCGAATACGGCATCAGCGACGTTTGTCTGAGCTCGCTTTCTCTGGTCGATACCAAGGGTGTTCGCTCAATCATCACGCAGAAGCTCTCGGACGATGAAATGAAGAGACTTTACGAGTCGGCAGAAGCACTGAAGGCTGTCATTAAAGGCGTTGGTCTTTAAGGAGTTCTATGAGAAAGTTTGATACGAAAGTACAGCACCTCAAATATAAGGTGTTGCGCGAGGTGGCACGCCTTGCGTGGAACGATACGCTGCTGGAAAATCTTATGGATATTCCCGGAAAGCTCGTTCCCGGCAATGAGCCGACCATGCGTTGTTGCGTCTATAAAGAAAGAGCCATCCTCGGTGAGCGCGTGAAGCTTGCTATGGGTGGAGATAAAAACAATCCCAACGTGATAGAGGTAATCGAGATTGCTTGCGACGAATGTCCCGTCGGTGGCTTTGAGGTTACGAACGCCTGCCGCGGATGTCTCGCGCACCGTTGTGAGGACGTATGTAAATTTGGAGCGATTACCTTTGATCACAATCACGTAGCACATATTGATAAATCCAAGTGCAAGGAATGCGGAGCGTGTGCCAAGGTTTGTCCTTATACCGCAATTGTGAGTCGTAAGCGCCCCTGTCAGAACGCTTGTAAGGTAAAAGCAATCTCCATGAATGAGGAGAAGGCGGCGAAGATCGATAACTCCAAATGTATACAGTGTGGTGCGTGCGTATATCAGTGTCCCTTTGGCGCGATTATGGATAAGTCCTATATGGTCAACGCCATTGACATTCTCAAAAAGAGCGAGCGCAATACGGGCGCCGGTAACTATAAGGTGTACGCCATTGTTGCTCCCTCGATTTCAAGCCAATTCTCCTATGCAAAGCTTGGTCAGGTCGTAACGGGCTTGAAAAAACTTGGTTTCCACGACGTGATCGAAGCGGCTCTTGGCGCGGATATGGTTGCTATGACAGAAGCAAGAGAGCTTTCTGAAAAAGGAGTTTTGACAAGCTCCTGCTGTCCCGCCTTCGTACAGTATATAAAATCGGCATTCCCGAATCTCGTAGAGCATATTTCGCATAATATGTCGCCGATGGCGGTTCTTGCGAAATATATCAAGGAAACGACTCCGGGCGCAAAGGTGATCTTTATCGGTCCGTGCACCTCCAAAAAGGCAGAGGCACAGCTTGAGGAGGTCAAGCCTTACGTGGATACGGTCCTTACCTTTGAGGAGCTTCAGGCACTCTTTGATAGCCGTGACATCGATCTTGCGTCGCTTGAAGAAGGCGTGCTTGATAACGCATCCTACTTCGGACGTATCTTTGCCCGTAGCGGAGGTCTAACCGATGCAGTAACGCAGGCAATGAAGGAGCAGAACATCGACTTTGAAATAAAGCCCGTTGTATGCGACGGAATCGAAGCCTGCCGTATGGCACTTCTTAAGCTGAACAAAGGCATTCTCGATGGTAACTTCATCGAAGGGATGGCTTGCATTGGTGGATGCATCGGCGGCGCAGGTTGCCTCACTCACGGAGAGAAGAACAAGGCTGAGGTCGATAAATACGGTCGCGAGGCACTTGAGAAGAATATCAGCGATGCTATATCGCTATTAAAGTAAAACAATCGCAAGATAGATTCTTTAAGATTGCTAAAGCCACTTCTAATACGTTGCAAAAAATTCGGTACAATTTGAAAAGCCGCAGAGGTAACTCTGCGGCTTCAATGTTGCGGTCAAAACCGCGCTGGTATGAATGTTCAAAACGAAACTATGACATTGTGTGCTGAATAAAAAACAGCAGTGACGACACCCGAGATTGGGAGTCGTCACTGCCGCTGGACGGGCGAAACCGTTAATATCCGAACTTCGCCGTCGTGTGATATGGCAAGGATTTATGCCGCACGTCCCCGATGATTGGGGGCGGCAACTTGCCGCTGGTCGGAGTGACAGGATTCGAACCTGCGGCATCGACGTCCCAAACAAATCTTCACCGATTTTTTGCTTGATTTACAAGGCTTTTCGGGACTTTTGAGTCCAAAAACGATGCTTTCGGGTGCTCTCGTTCGCACTGTTTCCACGTAGTCCGAAGCTGTAGATGGTCAAAACTGTGGTCAAGCCTATTTTGGGGAGATCAAAACGCTGTCAGGAAATCGAGAATTCGACTCCGCATAAATTCTTTTCTGCCGTTATTATACCATATCTCGAATGAATAGTCAAGTGCCTTCGCTCAACACGCAAAATTTGCGGTGCAGTAGGCAAAGAAAAGATTAAATTTAAACAGAACAAAGAGTGGTTTTGGTATCCCAAAACCACTTTTTGTTTAATCGGCGATAGCATGTATTTGAATTTTACCATAAAAGTTAAATGTTTATTTAGAAATATTTTTTAACCACGACACTAGTTGTCTAGGTTAACTTTTAAAATAGTAGCGAAATGAGTTGTTATTGAATGAAGCACGATAAAAGAAGAAAGGAATCTTATGATGAAAGAAAAAGAAAAACAATTGTTTAAAGCTCTGTGTAAGTTCCAGGAAAGTTCGCTCGATGAAGAATTACTTCAGTTTGCTACGCCGTCGGTACTAGGTTGTTTGTTCTTTAACCGTATGCAAGGCATTGCCTATGATGTGCTAAGAAAGCATAATGTTCTTGGTAAGGTGAATCGCGAATTTCGAAATTCTCTTGCTGCAGCATATGAGCAAAATGTTCAGAAAAATCGAAGCTTTTACCAATGCATTTCGATGTTATCCAGAATATTATCGGCTTGTAATTGTAATGTTGCTATGCTCAAAGGAGCATATTTATGTGCTCATTATCCGAGCGGTTATAGAACCTCCAATGACGTTGACCTACTTGTTTTACCAAAAGATGTGACCGCTATCGGAAATTTGCTGACAGGTGCGGGCTTTGTTCAAGGGAATATTCACAACGGTGAATTGATTCCCGCAACAAGATATGAAATCATTGAATCCAAGATGATGAGAGGAGAAACCGTCCCGTACATCAAGGAAGTGAACCTACCTTTTATGAAATTTTTTGAGGTTGATATTAATTTTTCTTTGGGGTATAAAGCAGGAGATGAGAGGGTCCTTACGGATATGCTCTTCAGAGGCGGTATCAAACAAGAAAAAGGACTTTCTATTCCTACATTGGATGATGCCGATTTTTTTCTTCATCTTTGTTCGCATCTTTATAAAGAAGCTACGACTCTTCCATGGATCAAAATGCACCGAGATATGACTCTGTACAAATATTGTGATATTTATATGTTGCTCTCCGAAATGTCCGAAGATGATATTCAACGAGTCTTTTGCCGTTCTAGAGAAATTGAGATGGAAAAGATCTGCGCGTATGCCGTTCTTGAAACGCTCGGACTTTTTGATATAGAAAATGACTTTATTTATCAAAAGGCGCTTACGGTGATTTCTGAAGAACCGAATTTTTGTCTTAAAGTTGTCTCACCAAAGGATCGGAAAGTTCTTTGTTTTCAAACTGCAGATGTGAGCGATCGATTTTTTATGGAAAACCGAATCGATGATTTGAAGGAGATTTCCAATGAAAAAGCTTAAAATGCGTGAAAATGAAGCTTCTGGTTTCTTGATTACTTTTTGTGGACTTGACGGTTGTGGGAAAACTACGATGATGAACCGATTGATGAGAGATTTGGAAGAAACGTACACGGTGTTTTTTACCAAGCAACCTACAAATTCTGTCAGAAATTCCGAAATTTTCAGAACGTATATGGATTCTCCCAATCACGATTCTTTTGATTATCGTAGTCTTTCTTTGCTTGCCGCAAGTGATCGCTTGCAGCATGTCAACAAAATAATTGAGCCTAAAATGCAGAGTGGCGAGATTGTTCTTTGCGATCGATATTTTTATTCTTGTCTTGCCAATTTACGAGCACGAGGATATAAAAACGATAAATGGATTTACGAGATTGCCAAATCTGTTGTAAAACCTGATGTTGCGTTTTTCTTTGATCTTCCCGTCGCGGAGGCTGTTGCCCGTGTCCGTGTCCGTCCCAAGGAAAAAGATCGGTATATTGATATGGAGCTTCAATACAGGCTTCGTAAAGAATATATAGATATTTGTCGTACCAACGGTGGAATTCTTATTTCCACAACGCAACCCGAAGAGGAGTGCTATCAAATTGTAAAAAACAAAGTAAAGGAGATGCTTAACAATGAAAGTCTTTGAAAAAATATCGATGCTTTTAAATGAGCTCAGTGGCATGGAAAATATTTGTTTAGAGCATCAATTGCAAAAGGATCTTGGCCTTGATAGTCTTCAGATGGTTACGTTGTTGTTACTTTTGGAAGATACATTTCACTTTGTATTGGAAGAATCAGATATGAATCCATTTGATTTGATTACGGTAGAACATATTGTCAAATTGGTGGAAAAGTATTTGGGAGGCGATAGTAATGCCCTTGAAGAAGAAAATTGAACTCCCTCTTGTGGAGCCAATATACAGCACATATCATCATGCTCCCGGAAGTGCTATTTTCGTAAATAATCCCTCCATTCGTAATTACTATATGAATAGAGTTTTACTGCTTACGTGTACGCGTAGATTTTTGAATGGACTTACAACGCCGCAAATTGGAATCATCGAATCTTGTTGGAGTGAAAATCCGTATATTGAAAAGAAATATTATAATATGCAATTTTTAGAGGGATACGTGCATTATGTAATTCGAAATCTTATTGATGAGGGATATTATGTTTGTTTTAGTGGTATTGATGATTACTATGTTAAGGGAAAAAGCTGGTATCATGAACGACATTTTTCACATGATGGTTGTATTTGTGGGTATGACCAAGAAAATAAAAGTTATTGTATCTATGCCTATGATGAAAATTGGATCTATCAGAAGTTTTGGACGCCACAAAAGGCTTTTGATGAAGGACGAAGAGCGCAGTTTAAGAAAGGAGAGTTTGGGGATATCTGTGGAATAAAACCGCAAAATGTTGAAGTCGTTTTTTCTCCTGAAACTGCATTAAGAAAGATAGGCGTATACTTGGATTCAACAATGGAAAAGTATCCGGAAACAGAGGAAGGAAAGGTCGTTGGAATCGTTGTTCACGACTATATTTCCAAGTATGTTGGAAAGCTGTATGATGGCTCTATTCCTTATGAAAAAATGGATCGGCGTGTGTTTCGTATGATATGGGAGCATAAAAAGGCAATGCTTCAAAGAATCAAGCTCATCGAAGTAGAATTGTCGATAGGGAATAATATTAGTAATGAATATGAGAAAGTGGTTAGAGAAGCAGATAATGCTCGATTGTTGTATGCAGCCCATCATATGAGGCGTAGAGATTCTGTTTTGCCCATCATTCAAAAGAAACTTTTTTTCATCAAAGCACTTGAAGAAGAACTCTTAGAAAATCTCTTAAAACAAGCGAAAGGAAATAATAAATAATGAAATTGTGGCGGTTTATAAAGGAGAATATGTTGACCAAACCAGGTCAAAAAATTTGTGAGAATGAAGCAACAATGACATTTGAGAACACGGTGATTTGGGCGGAAATGTTTTCCAAAAACCTATATAACATACGTTGTTGTGCTATTTGCTGTTCTTCAGAAATGGCAACTTCACTGGCTTTGCTTGCTTGCTTTGCGGCAGGGGTAACGGGGGTTCCGCTTTCCATGCGTTATGGACAAGCTCATTGTAAAAAAATTCTTGATATGATTCATCCGGAGGCTGTCATTATGGATGTGGGAGGAGAACTCGTAGTTTATAAAATTACAGATAGTCAATATGTTCCACCTGAAGAGCAACCTGCTGTAATTATGTGCACTTCAGGAACAACAGGAACCCCGAAAGGTATTATGCTTAGTGAAGAAAACATACTTTCGAATATCAAGGATATTTCAGATTATTTCACAATTGGCACAAAGGATAGTATTTTGATTCCTCGTCCGCTATATCATTGTGCTGTGCTTACAGGAGAATTTTTGACTTCACTGATTAATGGCGCAAATATTCGATTTTATTCCGAACAATTTAATCCCGAAAAAATGTTGGAGTTAATTCAAGAGAATCAAATTACCGCTTTTTGCGGAACGCCGACCTTGCTTTCTATGATGGCAAGATTTCAACGAGGGAGAAATATTGAATCGCTAAAGCATATTTGTATTAGCGGAGAATGTATGGGACACCAACTTGGAACTAAAATTTATGAAGCTTTTCCATTTTCCAACATTTATCATGTTTACGGTTTAACCGAAGCAGCGCCTCGGGTGAGTTATCTCCCTCCTAAATATTTTCGTGAATATCCGGATTGTGTTGGTATTCCGTTAAATTCTGTTTCCTTAAAGATAACCGACAAAAATGGCAAGGTGTGCTCTGAAAATCAAGAAGGTATTTTATGGGTGAAAGGAAGCAACGTAATGCTTGGATATTATGGAAACAAAGAAAAGACAAAGCAAATCATCAAAGACGGCTGGCTTTGTACCGGAGATGTTGCATTGATAAATGATCATGGCTTTTTGAAAATAAAAGGAAGAAATGACGATTTGATTATTAAAGCGGGAATGAATATTTATCCCGCAGAAATTGAAGCAGCACTCAAGCAAAACAATCGGGTAAAAGAAGTATTGGTATATGGATTTACTAATCGATTTGGAACTCAAATTGGTTTAAAAATCGCAGGAGATTTTTCTTCTTTGGAGGATGTACGGCAGGTGTGTACAGAGTTGCTTCCATCGTTTCAAATTCCAAGCATTATTGAAATTGTGGATGAGATTCCTAAAAATAGTTCAGGAAAAATTATTCGGAGGAGAAGTGCATGATAGAACTTGAAAAAAAGATTTTACTTACGGAACACGAGTATTTTTCTCTACGCAAGTATTTTGGAAAAAAATCAATGGTAACACAGATCAATTTTTATTTTGATACCGATGATCTAAGCATGAATCAGCAAAATATTACTTGTCGTATTAGACTGAAGGATGGAAAGTGTAATGCTACGATGAAATATCATTCGTCGATGGATGAGAGTTCAGAAGTCGAAATGAAAATTCGTAATGGCTTGCAAGATAATACTTTTTTAGATATGGGATTAAGGTGTCAAGGGGAACTTGTTACCAAACGATGTGTTTTAATAAAAGATGCGACATATGAGGTTGTTTTGGATAAAAACGAATATCTCGGAACGACCGATTACGAACTGGAAATCGAATATTTGCCTAATTGCGAGCACAATGCAACAAAAATTATAAAATATATTGCAGAGATTTTGGAAAACAATTCCGATCAATTTATCGAAGAATTTATTTTACGAACTTATCAAGTAAAAAGTAAATCCAAGCGATTTTTTGAAAGAAAAAAGAAACTACAGCTTTGGGATGAAGGACATAGCGTGTTGTGTCAAGCGCGGATGTGAACAAAAATTCAAGCGTTTTTTAAAATGTAAATAAAACATGAAGTTCCCAAAAAAGACTTGACAAAGAATTTGGATTTTGTTATAATAAAACCACAAGTTCCAAAATAAAAAATAAGGAGACATCCTATGAGAACCATGAACCAAGAAAAAATCGAAAGACTTTCCCGTTTTATCAATCAGTATGCAAGAGAAAATAACGGTTCTTCTCCAAGTCTTTCTGTGATTATGGAATATATGAATATGTCAAAATCGACGGCATATCGATATGTTCTGGAACTAGAAAAACGGGGACTTGTTTCCTATCGTGGCAAAAAGACCTTGGAAACCGAACTACAACGAAAAATGAACTGTGGTTTTAGACGAATTCCAATCGTCGGGCAGATTGTATGCGGTACTCCCGATGAGCAAGAGGAATATGTCAGCGGCTATCTCGCAATTCCCGAGGAATGGCTTGACGGCGATTGCTTTTTGCTGCGAGCTTACGGAGATTCTATGGTGGATATCGGTATCGAGAAGGACGATCTTATCCTTGTAAAAAAGAGCGAGATTGCCAAGGATGGCGAGGTGGTTGTCGCGTTGACAGAAAACGGGAACACGCTGAAGCGACTGTTTTGGGAGAACGGTAAACCAAGATTGCATGCCGAAAACAAAAAATATAAGCCCCAGTATAGGGATATCTATCCTGAAATGCTAACGATTCAAGGGATTGCTTTGAAGGTCATTAAAAATATTCAATGATAGGGGGAATATCTATGACAAAATACCCATGCCCGATTTGTAGCAAAAGGGCTTGCGACTCCAATAAGGTTCTTTCACTTGCGAAATTGTCCAAAAGTAATGAAACCAAAGCCGACATTATTATTAAATGCCAGAATTGCAAAAATTCTTTGGCGGTAAAAGTGAAAAAAGATTCATTTGTCTTAGAGCAAATGAGCCCCCAAAGAGAGGTTATATCTTAATCAACCGCACTTCGTACATTGCACGATGTTCAACATACGAGCATGACAAGTAGCTAAAATGCTATTTGTCATGCTTTTTTATTTTCAAAGAAAGGAGGCATCTATGGGGACTGCCGAACGCAGACTGGAAATATTAAAATATCTCTGCAAAGCACGAAAAGCAAAAATGACACAGCTTGCCGAAATGTTCGGCGTTTCCGTAAGAACAATTCAACGCGATATTTATGAAATTGAATCGACATTTCATGTTCCGATTGATATTAAGAGTGGAAAATATGAAGGCGGCGTTCATATTATCGGGGATTATACCTTTGATCGTGCGTACATGTGCGAAGAGGAGCTTTTTCTGTTACAAAAAATTCAAAGAATTGTTCAAGATCAGCTAGACGACAAGGAAAACATAATTCTTTCTCACATCATAAAAAAATATTCTAAAAGCGCTTAATTTTTTAAACATGACAATAGGTGTCCACATAAGATGATATTCTAAGATCAAATCAAAGGAAAGGAGGTGAAAGTATGTATCAAATTCCAAAACAAAATTTCGATATGATTATGGATCAGCTTGCCAGAGCGAGACAGATGACTGAAAATGCAATGCGACTTCTTGAGCTGTACAAGAAAGAGGAAAAAGAAAAAACAGATCCTGATGCGTATCTGAAACGGTGTTGTATGAGAGAATGTCCCCGTTCGGAAAAGAGGGAAAACAAAAGCGATTTGGATCGTGATCCTTGGATGGAAGAAATGATGGAAAACGAACAGCATTTTTATCAGAGCACGAAAAAGTACAGATTCTAATTAAAAATTAAAATTGAAAGGAAAACAAAATGAAAAACGAAAAATTAAATCTCAATGAAAGCAATGAAATTAAAGATAGCTCCGCGGAGGAGCTGAGCTTGATGAGCGTATCGGAGACGGAGAGTACTACGGAGGTGGAATCTCCCGACAAGTACGTGGATCATCAGCAGTATTATACGACCGAAAACGGTCGCGCGGGTGTCGGTTCTGTCAACTTATTTGACGGATCGTTTACCTTTGAGCATCTTGATTTGGAAGCGAAGGGCGTGAAAATGCCGATGACGCTGTCGCATATCTATCGAGATCGATTTATGAAAAATGATCAAGCACAAACGGGACTTCCTGTGTTTCCTTACGGTATGGGTTGGCGACTGTCGGTGGCGCAGAGACTCTGCGATTCGGATGATAGAAGAATCATTAAAATTTATATCGATGCCCAAGGAAAGGAATACCATTTTCTCACAGATTATGATGGAAGCATCTATGATCAGGAGGGCGCAGGGCTTTCCTATGCTCAGGTTGGTGACAAGCATCATGTCATTGATGAGCAGGATAACAAAATGATCTTTAACAGCGACGGTATTCTCGTAGAAATGAGAGATTGCCACGGCACAAAGAGCCTTTTGAGCTATTCGGAAGATGGATATCTTACAAAAATTCAAAACGGCATCAGAGACGACGGTTCGACGACTCCTCAGATTATTACACTGACCTATGAGCAAAACAAGCTGGTGAAGGTTCAGGAGTCGGGAGGCTATACGATCACCTACGAATACGACGGAAAGTATCTGAAATCGATTACGTATCCTTCGTCGGACAGTGGTTGCTGTGAAGGTGTTTTGCAGACAAAATTTTATTACTATAACAATCATTTGTATCGAATCATTGATCAGAGCGGGATGGAATATTTTGTGAGCCATGAGCTTGAAGGAAAAGTAACCAAGATTCGATTGGATGGTAACTTGCACGTTTCTCCTTGTTGTGCGGTACACGGCAGCTCTTCAATCGCAGATGAAAAGAACTTTGAATACCGAGCACATTCGACGGTTGTGGAAGATGAACTTACGAAGATCAAAACGGTATACCGTTTTGATGAAAATGGTCGCCCGATTCTGTCGTACCGTGATTTGATCGAAATGGAGGGGACATTTTTTAACGATGGATCTTACCTTGATACAACATTGGCGGATTTGGCAGAGTACAGTCTCAAAAGACACTCCATTTATAGCGTAGAAACAGGAAAATACCGTTCGCTGAGTGTTCAGCTCTCGCGTGCGGCGGAGAATGAGATGAATCTTTTGAAAGATTCCGATTTTTCAAAATATGTCGCAGGACTAGATTCTGAGTGGACAACCGAAGGAAGCAGTGCTGGCATTGGAAATGAAACGATTTTGAGTGATCATTATTCGGTATGGCTTAGATCTAGTATTTCTCAAACGATTTCCGGAGAGGAGCTTGAGGAGCAGAGCGGAAATGTTTTGGTCGTTTCGGCATGGGTCAAGCCGTCTGACGTAATCCAGACGTCAACGGTTACGCTGAAAGTTAGTATGGAGTATGAAGAAACTCCGAACCAAGTTTTTGAAAGATCTTTTTCCTGCGATGGAGGAGTGTGGCAATTTGTTGCATTTCCCGTTGCTTTAGCGGAGAAAAAGGATATTTCGTCCATGACAATCCAATTTTCGGGAAGTAGCGGTAGTTTTACTATGCCTCGTGCCGTTGTTGTGCATAGTAATACAACCACTATTACCTTCCCTAGAATAGAGATCGATTTTGCAAAGGAAAAAGAACATGAGATTCCAGCAGGTTACGAAATTTCAATAGATGACGATTTTTGGCAGAAAAAAATAGACATATATATGGTGACCTCTTCAGAGGATAGTAATTATGTAACTAAAAATCTTTACGATTCAAATATGAATTTGTTTTTACAGATTATTTTTGAAGTTTCAAACGAGAGGTATTGTGAGACGAAACTGTTAAATGGAGACAAGAAAAAATTGTTTTGGCAGATTCTCTTTGCATATTTAGGCTTTGGATTTAAGACTGAATACGAATATGATTCCCGTCACAATTTGCTGAAAGCTACAGATAGTTTTGGAATGGTCACGGAATACGAGTATACCGATGAGGGAGAAGTTTCCAGCGAAAAGAGATACCGTTTAGATACTCCCAATATTTGGCAAAAAACAGACTACACCTATGAAAACGGACATTATCTGAAAACCGAAAGTGATCCTCGACATACGATGGACAGCGTGCTGCTGCAAACTACTTATGAGTATCATCCGCAGAAATGGTTGATGACGAAGCAAACGGCGCCGAACGGTCAGGCATATCATTATGATTATGACCTCAAGACCGAAGAGCTGAGAAAAATTTCGTCAACCGTGGGAGAGCAGACGCTTTCGAACGAATTTTGCTATACGATGGGTTATCCCACGTCTGTTTCGCATAACGGATTTTCGTATGATTTTGGCTTTGACGGCATTGGCAGACAGAACTCGATCCATATTGCGGGAAATGAACTGGCTCGGATTGACTATGATGATGATATTGAGAGATCTGTTACTACGACCTATGCCACGGGCGAGAGTATGAAAATTGAATACGATATTTTCGGTGCTCCTGCGAGAAAATATTATATGGAAAAAGACGATGTCGAACCCAATATGATGATGGAAAAGATTTACGACTCGGCGGGCAACGTCAAAGAAGTGATTGACATTGAGAGCAATTTGTGCTATACTTATACATATGATAGCAATGGCAAAGTCACTCGGATTGAAGAAAAGAAGCATAAGGTGGAGAAGGGGAAAGCAAATCCCGTCGTAGCTACAACATTCGAATACGATGACACGGAACGACTGACGTCGAAGACCTATGAATCGACGGGACAGACGTACTGTCCGGAATACGAATCGAGTACATCTTGCCCCGGATTTCCTTTGCGCACGGTGATGGGACTCTCGCTTGAGGGTGTGTATGAGAATAAAGTTACGTTAGATGAACTGAGACGTGTAAAGTGTCAGGTTTTGTCTTTGGAGAGTGCCAACGTACACGAACCATTTATGACGGTATACAGTTACTTAGAGCCGGGAACGGATTCGAAGATTTATCAGAGTAATTTTGTTTCTTTTTTGACGAATTATCGGCAAACTGCGCCTGATGTTTATGTAGGAACTACCTTTAATTATACCTACGACCGAGCAGGGAATATCGAGACGGTTACCAAGGATAATACGCTCATTGCCAAGTATAAGTACGACCGCTTGAACCGCCTGACTCGCGAGGATAATTACGAAAGCGGCAAGACGACAGTATTCAGTTATGATGTGGGTGGCAATATTACCTCGAAGAAGGAATATGCGGTAACATCGGCAAACACTCCTACGGGAAGCTAT
>JAGBRZ010000108.1 GCA_017632155.1 Clostridia bacterium | reverse complement strand
CTCGACCGGCGTGCCGAAGGGCGTTGCGGCTTGTCACCGTTCGGTCATCGACTATACCGAGTCACTTTGCGAGGCGATCGGATTTGATGAAAATACGATCTTCGGCAACCAGACACCGCTTTATTTCGATGCTCCTCTCAAGGAGATCATGCCCACGCTCAAGTTTGGCGCGACGGCGTATCTTATCCCCAAACAGCTCTTTATGTTCCCCGTCAAGCTCGTCGAATATCTCAACGAGCACGGCGTCAACACTATTTGTTGGGTAGTTTCCGCACTGACAATGATCTCATCCCTCGGCGTGCTTGAAAAGACACCGCCCGAGCACCTGACAACCGTTTGCTTCGGAAGCGAGGTTTTTCCGAAAAAGCAGTATGAGCTTTGGCGAAACGCTCTGCCCGAGGCGAGATTTTTCAATCTCTACGGCCCCACCGAGGCAACGGGAATGTCCTGCTATTGGCCCGCGACGAGAACTCTCGGCGAGAACGAGCCGATCCCCGTCGGCAAGCCATTCAAGAACACTGACATCTTCCTTATCACCGATGACGGCAAGGAAGCACCCGACGGTGAAGTTGGCGAGATCTATATCCGCGGCACTTGCGTGACTCTCGGATACATCTCGAATCCCGAAAAGACCGCAGAGGCATTCGTTCAGAATCCTCTCAACGATAAATACCCCGAGCTCGTTTACCGCACGGGCGATCTTGGACGCTTCAATTCCTACGGCGAGCTTGAATTTGTCAGCCGCAAGGACTCGCAGATCAAGCATATGGGACACCGCATTGAGCTTGGTGAGATCGAAGCCGCAGCTTCCACCTGCGAGGGCGTTCGTCAGGTCTGCGCCGTTTATCCCGCGGAAAAGAAGAAGATCGTCCTCTACTATGTCGGCGAGGCGACCTCGGCTGAGCTGACTGCATACCTTCTCAAACTCGTTCCGAGATATATGATCCCCGGCGAATACAGAAAGCTCGACGTAATGCCGCTCACGGCAAATTGCAAGATCAACCGCAAATTCCTTTTGGATGAAGCCAACAAATAATTTTTTAGGAGAAAAAACTATGGAAAAGCTTATTGAAATTCTTGAAAATCTTCACGAGGGCATCGACTACGAAACCTGTGACACTCTTATCGACGACGGCATTCTCGACTCCCTCGATATCGTAACTCTCATCACCGACATCAACGATGCCTTTGACGTTGCAATTCCTCCCGAGGAGATCCTTCCCGAAAACTTCAACTCCGCAAAGGCTCTTTGGGAGCTTATCGAAAGACTTGACAATATCTGATGAACTTTGCATCCTTTGAGTTTTTGGCGTTCCTCGCCATACTCACACTTGTTTATTTCCTTGTGCCGAAAAAGGTGCAATGGATAGTTCTGCTTGTCGGAAGCGTGGTCTTCTATGCCTTCGCGGGGCTCGTCAGCTTCTTTTTCCTGATTTTTGCCATAGCCATCTCGTTTGTGACGGTTCAAATTCTCGGAAAAAGACAAGCGGCACTAAAAAAATATCTTGAAGATACCAAAGAAACGCTATCTAAGGATGAGCGCAAAGCATACCGCGCGAAGCACAAGAACGGAAGCTTGCTCGTTGTTTGCATCGGCATTCTTTTGTTGACGGCATCGCTCGTTTACGTCAAGTATCTGTCGGGATTTATAAATTCCACGCTTTCATTTGGAAGCGGCGCGATCTCATTCGGAAGCCTTGCAATTGAGGTAATGGGAATTTCCTATTATACCTTCATCTCGATCGGATATATGATCGACGTTTACCGCGAAAAGGCGGCGGTGGAGCGCAATTTCTTCCGCCACGCGCTTTTCGTTTCCTTCTTCCCACAGCTTGCAATGGGACCTATCAGCCGCTATGCCGATACGGGCGAGCAGCTTAAAACGCCCCATTCCTTTGATGCGAAGGATGCTTGGTGCGGACTGCTCCGCGTTCTTTGGGGCTTCTTCAAGAAGCTCGTTGTTGCCGATGCCATCGCGCCTGCGATAGGTTACATCGTTTCCGAAAAGCTCGGCGGAATCTATTTCATTCTGCTTTGCCTTTTCTATTCTGTCAGAATCTACGGCGACTTCACGGGAGGAATCGACATCGTCCTTGGAGCGGCACAGATACTCGGCATCAAGCTGCCCGAAAACTTCAACCGTCCCTTCTCGTCAAAGTCAACGGCAGAATATTGGAACCGTTGGCATATGACGATGGGAAATTGGTTCACCAATTACATTTTCTACCCGCTTTCGCTGACAAAGTCGATGCAAAAGCTTTCCAAATGGGGCCGCGCAAAGCTTGGCGTTGGCATCGGAAAGAGATTGCCCGTCTATACCGCAACCATCATCACCTGGCTTGCAACCGGTCTTTGGCACGGATTTGCTTGGAATTTCGTTGTTTGGGGACTTCTCAACGGTGTTGTTATCCTCATTTCGCAGGAGCTCAACCCTCTTTATGAGAAATTCCGCGCAAGATTCCCGAAGCTTTGGCATTCTGCGCCCTATCAGTCGTTCATGGCTGTGCGCACATTCCTTTTGATGTCCCTCATCCGCGTTTTCGACTGCTACTGCGACGTTCCGCTGACCTTTGACCGCTTTTTCAGCACCTTCTATACTTTCAATATCGGCGAGATATTCAATGGCGGACTGCTCGGGCTGAACGTCAGCCTGACGCAGTATATTGTGATCGCCGTTGGCATCGTTGTTATGACAGTTGTCAGCCGGATTTCGATCAAGCGCCCTCTCCGCGAAATACTCTGGGAAAAGCCCGTGCTTGGAAACGCGATAATGGCTTTGCTTTGCATCGCGATCCTCGTTTTCGGCTCTTACGGACTTGGATTTGACGCTTCCGCCTTTATCTACGGCGGCACGTTCAATTAAGGAGGCGCGGAATGAAGAAATTTATCAGAATTATATCTTTCGTTTGCGCTCTTTTGATCGTCCTTGGCGCAACACTTTACCTCGGCGCAGTCCTTCAGGATGCCCGCCTTGATAACCGCGAGGGACATCTGCTTTGCGGTTATTACGATACAACCGACACGCACGACGTCATCTTCATCGGTGACTGCGAGGTTTACGAGGGATTCGTGCCCGCTACTCTTTTTGAGGAGTACGGAATCACTTCTTTCGTCCGCGGCTCGTCACAGCAGACTGTTTGGCAGTCATATCACATCCTCGAGGAAACTCTCAAGAGAGAAACGCCCAAGGCCGTCGTTTTCAACGTCCTTGCACTTCACTACGGCAAAACCCCGAGCGAGTCGATCAGCCGAATGTCGCTTGAGGATATGGAGTGGTCGAAGCAAAAGATAGATGCTATCCGCGCTTCGATGACGGAGGAAGAAGCCTTCCTTTCCTACTTTTTGCCCATCCTGCGTTACCACAGCCGTTGGAGCGAGCTTGATTCGAATGACTTCAAGCACGCCTTTGACAAGCACGCCGACATCACGCATCAGGGCTACTTGATGCAGACCCACATCGACCCCGTTGATACCTCGGATACCCGCCAGCCCGAAGCTATGCTCGAGGCACTCCCCGAGCGTGCTATCGAGTATCTTGATAAGATGACCGCGCTTTGCAAGGAAAAGGGAGTCGAGCTTATCCTTGTAAAGGCACCCACAAACTCGATCAGATATTATTGGTATCCCGAATGGGACGCGCAAATGGTTGCTTACGCCGAGAAAAACGGACTTGCTTATTATTCGATGATCGGCAAGGACGATGAAATCGGACTTGATTGGTCGCGCGACACCTATGACAAGGGACTCCACCTCAACGTCTACGGTGCGGAGAAGGTAACCTCCTATTTCGGCAAGATACTTGCTGAAAATCACGGACTGACAGATCACAGAGGCGACAGCGCAATTTCCGCGATTTGGGAAGAACGCATCAATTCTTATTATAATGAAAGAGGAGAAAAATAATGAAAAGATTTATCTCTTTTGCACTTGCTTGCCTTATGCTCGTCTGCTTTGTCGGATGCGACGGCGGTGATGAGGCAAAAAAATACATTTTTAATTCGAACGGCGTGGAGATCAAGGTTGGCGGCGACGCGAATGCGGTAGTTTCCGCACTCGGCGAAGCACAGAACCTTGTTGAAACTCCATCCTGCGGAGGCGGCGCAGAGCCCGACCGAGAGTATACCTATGCGGGCTTCAAGTTCAACACCGTCAACGAAAACGGCAAGAACGTGATCGTCAAGATCGTTCTCGCGGATGATAGCGTATCGACCCCCGAGGGCATCTCGATCGGCTCCTCTCGCGACGAGGTCATTGCCGCTTACGGTGAGAATTTCACCGAAAATGCAACCGGTACACTTATCTACACCGACGGCGCAACAAAGCTGATGGTCGGCTTTGCTGACGGATCGGTAAGTGCAATTCATTACGTTGAAGAATAAAACTAATCGGCTTGGATTCGTCCAAGCCGATTAGTTTTAGAATATACCCAAAGTTAAAAAGAAAAAGGCGAAAATGCCTATAAGAAAGATCGATCCGCAGATAAGCGAGGCGATCGCCAAGCTGTGCTTTTCGTATCTGTACTCTTTGTATCTGACGAATTCTATGATCCAGCACAGTCCCGCTGACGCCATCAGAAACGCAGGCCCTGTGAGGCAGAGGAAGATAACAAAATTCGCAGCATAGTCAAAATCAATAAACCCGCCGTTTCCCTGCTTATCGGCATAAAATGCCAAGATTGCTATTACGGCAAGATAGCAAATTACAAGTATGAGTGGTAAGATCCAACGTTTGAAGTTTTGTTTCATTATTCAGTCCTCCTTGATTTTAGTATATCATATTTCTTTATCATTGTCAAGAGTTGATTTCTTCGGTGTTTTGTGATATAATTAATACATCAAACCACGAGGTAAAAATATGAAAAGATTTTTTATTTGCTTACTCGCTCTATTGATGATAGCGGGCTGTGCTCCGCAGGTTCCCGAGGAAACTACGGTTGCTGACGAGACCCAGCCTTTACTGCCCGCTATGATTGAGATCGACAGTTCGTACACAATCATATTTGCAAGCGGCGACGCAAGCTACGAGGCGGCGTATTCGTTTTCAAAGCTTTATGCCAAGGCAACGGGTGTTACTCTAAAAATGAAAAAGGATTCGATGACCGAGCCGACGGAAAAGGAGATAGTTTTCGGTAAAACGAACAGGGAAGAGTTTTACGCCATCGACCACGATTCGCTTGTGTCTGATGCATTTGTTTTGGCTCTTTCGGGCAAAAGACTGTTTATCTCTGCATCGAGCACCGCGGGTTACAATGCGGCTTTTGCGGCGTTCTTTAAGCAAACAATCGGAATCGAGGATATTGATATGATAACAAAAACAGACAAAAAGCTTGAGCTTCCTGAAAATTTTGAACTGATTTCAGAGCCCTCGGTCAAACTCGAATCGGATATGACCGCTTCAGGCATTTCATATCGAGTTGAAGGTGCGGAAAGTGGGGCGCATAACTATTATAATTTTACGGAATCGCTTACCTATTATTTTGATACTCCCGTGGGCAAAGATTTCAACACGTATTTGGTTGCTTATTCCACCGAAGCACACCTTCGCGGCGAGATCACGTACCTCTACGGAGGTGAAAATTGCAGCGAGGAATTTTTCCTTGAACCCGGTGAAAGGGCAAGCTTTACATCTCTGTTTGACAATGCTTTGAAGGGCAAGACCGCTGATTCGGTTTTATCTTTGAAATTTTCAGTTCTGAAAGGCAAGAGCGCAAGTTTTATGCTTGAGGATATTTCACTCTCACTGCGCGAGATGCCCTCGGAGGACGTTGCCTATATCTCGGACGGAAAATACAAGCTTGGCGTCAAACTGACTTGGGGCGGCGGTGTTTCTTATCTTGAAGATCTCGCCGACGGCGACGATTCGATCACCAATCTGCTCAACGACCACGACACGGGCAGACTTATTCAACAGTCCTATTACGGCACCGATGCCGCACCCTACAAGCCCGCGAAATACGGCGAAAATATGTGGTGCTACAATCCCGTTCAGGGCGGAGAGCAGTACGGTAACCGCTCGAAGCTCGTTGATTTTAAGATAGCGGATGACGGCAAGAGTATATGGGTGAAGTGCCAACCCCTCGACTGGGCGCAGAAAAAGTCCTGTACGCCCTCTTATATGGAGAATACCTACACCATTTCGGACGGTCATATCGCGGTTGAGAACCGATTTATCGACTTCTCAGGCTACAATCACCGTGATGCGCACCAGGAGCTCCCCGCGTTCTATACGATCAGCTACCTTTCTGACTTCGTTTTCTATAACGGAAGTAAGCCGTGGCAGGGTGATGCTCTGACGACAAAGAAGGATCTTAAATTTTGGGCGGGCAATTCGGATGCTTATTTTACCGTCAAATCACGAGAAAATTGGTGCGCGTGGGTTGCATCGAATGGCTACGGCGTTGGAGTTTATACTCCCATCGCCGAGATCCTCCTTGCGGGACGTTTTGAATATAATGGCTCCAAGGACGCGCACAACAACGCCACAAACTACGTTGCCCCGCTGATCACGTATAAGCTCAAAGCTTTCGAAGCTTTTGAGTATTCCTACTATATCACAACGGGAAGCGTTGAGGAGATAAGAGCAGAGTTTACGAAGGTGAAATAAAAAATACGGCTTGGACTTTTGTCCAAGCCGTTTGGCTTATAATCTTACCTTATATTTGATAATGACTGCTATTATATTATTATTCAAGATCGTAATCTTCGGGGTTATAATATACAACAGGTGCCCCGTACTGTTCGAGTTCCTTATTGTCTTTGTTTTGTTCTTCTATAAATTCCAATTTCGAATTATAGTGACCTTGCCATACATTCCAACTGCTTTGACCGTTGATCGGATTTGAAAGCGGAATTAAAGTGACACATATATCAAGTACTTTTCTCGGATTTCCTTTAGGTACGAAATCAACTATGATTTCACGCGAGAATACCTTTTTTTGATACACCATTGGAGGGAGATCGGTAGAAACACATTCGGGAATCTTGAATTTCGGGTCTTCCCAATAATACGCAGATTGACCATTCGTAAGCTTGATCTTTTTTAGTGTTATCGGAGTAGAAACAAACGGACTAAGTGGTTTTTCGCTCACGGTTCTAATGGCAGTACGGTCAAAAGTAATTTCATCATTTTCCGCATAGTTGCCGGTAAAGACCACTGCAATTCCTCGAGAAGATGATCCCGTGTTATAAAAAGAACAGCAGTCATGTTTTCCTATTTGGCACGGATTTAAATTGTATGTGGGAAGTGTGAATTTGGTAGGATTACCGCCTTCTTTTTGTGGAGCGGTAAAATACAGCTTTATGCAGCTTTCGGGGAATTCATACAAGTCAATTTGTTCGGGAGATAGTCCGAGATTTTCTGCAGAGCTAAAGAAAAACTCTTCGGCGCAGACATATTTTTCTTTGGCAGCAAGCTTAAAGCTTTCAAAGTTGCGAACTTTGTTTTTCCATGCGGTAATATTGCTTCGGTGCGGTGCTTTGATCTCATAGGATTTTCCGATATTCAACCAGGCATCGGTTGAGTCTGCGGGATTGATCAAGTTAAGGAAAAGATAATCGCTGTCAAAGCAAGCTACAGAGATAACGTCTGCATTTGCCGCCACCGATAATGGATTAGCAAGGTCGAGAATATCCGTATGCATAAAAGCATCCGAGCATACAGATGTCCACTCACTGTTTTCGGGAGAAAAAAGTGATATTTCTATATCGGCGTTCTCGTTGTCACACGGTATAATGCCGCGAGAGGCGTAATATTCCGAGATTTTTTCTGTAAGGATATTTATATCTTTACTTTTTACAAACAGATTTGCAAAATAACTTCCCATTACTTTCTTCCTTTCGGCTTATTTTAAATTTACGTGTGCCTCTCCCTCGGAGTATTCGATACGGTCGCCGGTGCAATTCAGACTGTCGATGTAATCAAGGTAAGCCTTTGCGCTTTCAAATTGTGGCTCAAATTCCTCGACTATCTTCTTTGCTCTTTCAGCGCCGTTCGAGAGAAGGAGAGAGAG
Organism: Clostridia bacterium; assembly: GCA_017632155.1. Next base: position 38,839 of record JAGBRZ010000108.1, on the reverse strand, counting down.
CATTGAGAGCTGGAGCTTGGCGCTTGCAATGCAGGCGGCAACGGGATCGACGATGTAGTAATCATTTCCGTGCGAGGTGCCTGCGGCACCGCCCGCGTAGGGATGGATGACGGGCATAATGCAGGAAAGATCGCCCATATCCGTGCTTCCCGAGCCGAAGCCGTGTCCCTCCTTCATTTCGTATTCGGGGATCGCCTTTGCCGCCGCCTCGATGGTGAGCGCGATCATATTTTTGTCGTTGTTGAGCGGAGCATATCCGGGAATATCTGTGATGTCGATATTTGTTCCGAGCGAGAGAGCTCCGCCGATAAGCGCGCGGTTGACCTTTTTGTTTGCGCTGACGATAGCATCAAACGTCTTGCCGCGGACATAGCTTTCAAGCGTTGCGGTTTCGGGGATGGCGTTGACCATTGCGCCGCCGCTCGTTATGATTGGGTGAACACGGATGATATCTGATTCCTTAAAGGTCTCACGGATGGCGTTTACTGCATTCAGTCCGCAGTTTGCGGCGTAAAGCGCGTTTCTTCCCGCCCAAGGCGAACCGCCCGCGTGCGCCGCCTTGCCCTTATATGTGATCTTCTTCGCCATACATCCAACCGAGCCGAGCGAGGTGTGGAAGCTGCCCGAGGTGTGGATCATAAATGCGATATCCACGCCGTCGAAAAGTCCGCGCGAGAGGAATTCGCTTTTTCCGCCCATGTATTTGATCACGCCTTTTTCGCGCAAATCCGAGCGGTATTCGATCTCAAGAAGTTCCTCGGCGGGAACGGCACAGAGGCGTATTCTGCCCGAAAGAGAGTCAAGCGCGCCCTCCTCTTTAAGCGCAGCTGCAATGCCGACGAGCGCGGCGCACTGCGCATTGTGGCCGCAGGAGTGAACTGCGCCCGTCACCTTATCGGATTCGGGATGTGCGGGGCAGATTATCGAGTCAAGCTCGCCGAGAACGAGAACCTCTGGGCCGGGTCTGCCCGTGTCAAGAACTGTGACAAATCCCGTGATTCCCTCAGCGGGAGTCAGCTCGTAGCCGAGATCCTCGAAGACCTTCTTCATATAGGTGTCGGTCTTGAATTCTTTGTATCCCGTCTCGGGATTCTGCCATATATATCTTTCGGATGCAAGTATCAGTTCACGGTGCTTTTCTACTGCACAGTTAAAGTCAAACATAGTAATTTACCTCGCTTTTTTATTCAAACCATATTTTATACATATATTTCAAGAGTTCGGGTGTAATATCGACCTTGTTTTCGGGAAAAACAGAATCTACACCGCAGTATGGGCATAATGCATTCTTGTCTTGACTATATTCCGAAACTTCGGAACTGTCAAAAATTTTGGAGCAGAAGAAGCAACCGCATTTGTGACTTGATTCGATATCCTTTTTCGTAGCAAGCCAATATCTGCATTTTTCCTTGTCGCTGACTGGCGGGAAACCGTGCTGTTTCCATTTATAATCAGGATTCAGAGCAAGATACATTTTATACCGTTCTTTGTATTCTTCAAGAGATAAAGTGTTTGCCCCGCCCTCCTGCGTGTAGCTGTCATTTTCCCAGCCGCAGTATTTGCAGATATCGTAATCGCATTCTTCTTCAAATTGATACTTTCCGCAAACGGGACACGCGATTTTAGTATGCAATGGCTTCACCGCCTTTTTTGATTTTATTATAGCATAAAATATAGGAAATTTCAAGTACGAACATAGTTATCTGAATATTGTTTTTCAAAGAGCGCCGTCTGCGGACGGCGGGGTGACAGAGCGCAACACTTCCCTACATTCGGGAAGTGTTGACTCTGTCCAAAATCCCGAAGCGGAGCTTCGTGATTTTGAAGCACGGTGGCGAAGGCTGACGCGTTCGCATTAGTCCGAGGCTCTGCCTCGTGCTCCGCGAACTTTTGAAAAAGTTCGATCAAAACTTTGATCTTTTTAGTTAGTTGAGTAAAAGGCTGACTCTTGCGAATCAGCCTTGATTTTATTTCTGTCCTGCAGATAGGAACGCCTTTGTTTTTTCGCTCTTGGGATTGCCGAAGACTTCCTCGGGTGTGCCTTCTTCCTCGATGACGCCGTCCGAGATGAAGATTACTCGGTCGGAGACGTGGCGCGCGAATTCCATTTCGTGCGTGACGATGATCATCGTGCGCTCCGAGTCTTTAAGTGAGCGAATAACGCGGAGTACTTCGCCTGTCAGCTCGGGATCGAGAGATGATGTCGGTTCGTCAAAGCAGAGAATATCGGGGGAGAGCATAAGTGCGCGCGCAATTGCAACTCTTTGCTGCTGACCGCCCGAAAGACGGCAAGGGTATTCGTTTGCTTTTTCGGTGAGTCCGACGGTTGCGAGCAACTTTTTTGCTCTTTCTTCAATTTCCTCAAGCTTTTCTCCCGTGCCCATCCTCTTGGCACGAAGCTTCGGGGCGAGCATCAGGTTTTCGATGACGCTATATTGCGGGAAAAGGTTGAATTGCTGGAATACAAGCCCAAAGGAAAGCTGTGCCTCTGGTGCGATGGTGGGCTTTTCGCCATCCTGTGCCGCAAAAACAGTCCTGTCACCAACCGTGATCATACCGCTGTTGGCGATCTCAAGAAAGTTGAGGCAGCGCAAAAGAGTGGTCTTTCCGCCTCCGGAGGAACCGATTATTGAAAGCACTTCGCCTTTTTTCAGCGAAAGATCGATGCCCTTGAGCACCTGATTATCTCCAAAACGCTTGCGGAGACCTTTAACTTCAAGAATATTCATTTTTGATCTCCTTAATTGAAGTAGTTCAGCTTCTTTTCAAGCTTTCCGAAGAGGAATGTGAGAAGAGCGGTGAATACGAGGTAGTAAACTGCGGTGTAGAAGAGAGGCCAGAGAAGTCCCGCGTTCTTGATGTATCTCTGTGCGAAGTAAATGAGCTCGTAATAGGTTACAACGCGCGCAAGCGAGGTGTCCTTGACGAGGGTGATGATCTCGTTTGACATCGGCGGGATGATGCGTTTGATTACCTGCAAGAGCACGACCTTGAAGAAGGTTTCGCGCTTGGTCATACCGAGAACCTGACCCGCCTCGTACTGTCCCTTTGATATCGATTCAATTCCGCCGCGGTAGATTTCCGAGAAATAGCAGGCATAATTGATCGAGAAGGTTATGTATACTGCCGCCGTGGATGTGAGAAGCACTTGACCGAAAATCAGTCCGGGGCCGTAATAAACCGTGATGAGCTGGAGCATGAGCGGTGTTCCGCGGATCACCCAGACAAAACCGCGTGTCAAGGCGGAAAGCGGCTTGAACTTTGACATCGAGCCAAAGGCGATGATGAGTCCGAGAGGAAGGGAGAAGGCAAGGGTGACGAAGAATATTTTCAGCGTTTCTCCGAATCCGACCAGAAGGTCTAAGGTTATATTTATAAACTGTTCCATATCCTTAAAGATTGCCCGGGTAGCCCCCGGGCAATTTTCTTTCTTTAATTATTTATGAGAGCCTTGGCAAGGGTAAGGTCAACGATTGCGGCATCGGAAGCACCGGAGAGAACTTCGAGAAGTGCGTCGCTCTGTGCTGTTACACTCTTGAGACCGCTCTTGAGAGAGTCAACGGAGAGGATGACGGATTCACCTGCGGAACCGCCCTCAGCCGCGATGCTTGCACCCTGAAGGTCTTCAAGGGCCTTGTACTTTTCTGCGTCAGCTTTCTTAATGACGGCTACCTGAGTGTTGTACATATAGGGAGCGGTGCAGTCTGCTGCAGCCTCGATAGCATCGGTGATGGTCATACCGTTCCAAACGCAGTCGATATCCTTGGATTCAAGCGCCATAAGCTTGTAGTCCCATTCGATCTCCTTGAATTCAGCGGTAACACCGAGCTTTGCGCATACAGCGCGTGCGTAATCGGCGTCAAATCCGATCCATTCGCCGTTTTCGTCCTTGTAGTCCATGGGCTTGTAATCGGTGATACCGATAACGAGCTTGCCGTTTGCCTTGACGTAATCATAGTCGCCGCTTCCGGTGCAGGGGTCAGCCTTGGGGGTGTAGTCGCCCTTGCCAACAGCGCCAACCTCGTACTTGGTCGAGAGCTCGGCGAGAGTTCCGTCGTTGATAAGCTCAAGGGTGATGTCCTCAACCATTCTGGTAAGGTCGGAGCCCGAACGGAATGCGATTCCGAAATATTCGCGTTCAAGGCCGAGGTCGAGTATCATAAGATCATCGTAGCTGCTGCCGCCGGAGCAGGAAACAAACGAGGTGCAAAGCAGCGTGAGAGCCATAAGTATAGCAATAAGTTTTTTCATGGTAAATGTTCCTTCTTTCTTGTCTTTTGTGATTTATCACTTTACCTTATTAAAGTGATAAAATTATATCACTTTTTTGCTGATTTGTCAAGTCCTTTTTGCAAAAAAATGATCCATTTCACAAATTAATGTGATTTGGATCATTTAAAGTTTGGGATTCTGTATGTTTTTATGAGAAAGGGTCTATTCCCTTGTCGATCTTGCCGAGAACATAGGTGATATTATCCCCATTAGCGCCGTTTATTACTGCGTGGTTGTAATGCTTTTGGCTTTCTTCCTTCTTGCCGAGAGCATAATATGCGACGGTCAGCGCGGTATCTGCCTGATAGAGATTGTTTTTTAATTCAAGAGCCTTGAGTGCGGGTTCTATGACCTTCTCCCACTCGCAGTCTGCAAGGTAGCCTTGCGCGATATTGTTGTATGCTTGCGCGTTGGTCGGATCGCATTTAACCGCATTTTCGTAGCACTTTAGCGATTCCGCGTTGCGTCCGATCTTCTTTTGAAGTATACCGAGATTCGACCAAGCCTGCGAGTGCTTTTCATTGTATTTGAGAAGAGATTCGTATTCCGAAATCGCAGCCTCGGGACTGCCGCTGTCGGTGTAGCAAAGAGCCTTGAAAAGCAGAACGGCGGAGTAGTCATCTGCTGTATTGCAGACCTTTTCAAGAGCTTCAAGAGTCTTTATAGCCGCAGAGTAATTGTTATCATTATAAAGCGCGAGGGCGGAGAGCAGCTTGGACTTATATTTCTTTGTATCGGGACGGGAAAAAGCATTGCCGATCTCTTTTGCGTAAGCCTTTTCGTATACCCTGTTCGATCCGCCGCTTCTCGTTAGCAGCTTGACGAGCGACAAAACAAGACCCGCAAGGATTATGGCGGGACGCATCAAAAGGTCTGTGCTTATCTTCCAATCGTTTTTTGCAATGTCAGCAATCAGCAGAGCCACAACAGCCGCAATTGCGAGGGAAATTATCAAAATTCCAACCCATATTGGGATGCCTTTTCTTTTCATACCGTTTCTCCTTTGTTTTTTAAAATTATACTATATAACTGTCAATTTGTCAACCTAAAACTATTGCAAAACTTGGTATTTTATGATATAATGAGCATAAATAAAAATCTCCGACGGAGGATCAAAATGAAAAAGAAGAATTATGAAACACTCGGCGTGATGCTCGATATGTCGCGCAACGCCGTTATGAGCGTTGAGTCGCTCAAGACTTATTTTGGATATCTCAAAAAGATGGGATACAACTGCGTTATGCTTTATACCGAGGACACCTACGAGGTTGACGGCGAGCCTTATCTCGGCTATATGCGCGGAAGATACTCAAAGGCTGAGCTCATCGAGCTTGACGAATACGCAGCGGGTCTCGGCATTGAGCTGATTCCTTGCATTCAGACACTTGCTCACCTTCAGGGCTTTGTTCCGTGGCATCAGGTTCCGATCGACAACGAGGACGCAATGCTTGTTGACGATCCCCGTACCTACGAATTTATTGAGCACGCTATTAAAACCTGCCGCGAGTGCTTCAAGAGCAGCCGCCTCCACATTGGTATGGACGAGGCTTGGACTCTCGGACGCGGAAAGTTTATGGATCTTCACGGATACGAGCATCCCACCTCGATCATCAAGCGCCATCTCGCAGCAGTTTGCGAGATCGTCCGCAAGTATGATTTCGAGCCTATGATGTGGTCGGATATGTTCTTCCGTTCCATCAACCCCGGCAATGCTTATTACACCCCCAAGCGCGAGATGCCGAAGGAGGTCATCGAGGCAGTTCCCGAGGATGTTATCCCCGTTTATTGGGACTACTACCGCGACAACGAGGAAGCATATGACAATATGCTCTACAACCACGAGCAGCTTTCAAACAAGACTTGGTTCGCGGGCGGAGCGTGGACTTGGAGAGGCTTCCTTCCCATGAATGGATTCTCCATTATGTCGATGCATTACGCTATCGACGCTTGCCGCAAGCATAAGGTAAAGAACATCTTCGTTACCATGTGGGGCGACGACGGACACGAGTGCTCTCGTTACGCAATTATGCCCACGCTCTACAATCTTGCAGAATATATTAAGGGCAACAATGACGAGGAAAAGATCCGCCGCGGCTTCCGCCGTATCTTCGGCGCGGATTACGATGCGTTTATGTCGCTTGATAAGCTCAACGGTCTTGTAAAGAAGGCAAGCAGAAATGACGCAACCGCAAAGCTCGCTCTCTTCAACGACTATTTCAACGGCTTCAACGATATCAGACTTCTTCCCGACCAGAAGGAGTATATCGAGTCTGTTGCCGACGAGTGGCACGGCTACGCGAGAAAGTACCGCCGCTGGGCGTATATGTTCGACAGCGCGGCAAAGCTTGCTGATGCGCTTGCGATCAAGTATGACCTCGGAATCCGTACCCGCGCCGCATACCTTGCGGGTGACAAGGACACCCTCCGCGAGCTTGCAAAGAAGGATTACGTAAAGGTTTATAAGCTTATCGAAAAGTTCGCACTTGCATTTGAAAAGCAGTGGAATATCGAAAACAAGCCCACGGGATTTGACGTTCAGGATATCCGTCTCGGCGGTCTGCTCCGCAGAACCGATTCCTGCCGCCGCCGTCTGCTTGACTACACAAGCGGCAAGATCGACGAGATCCCCGAGCTTGCATTCGAGCTCCTTGAAGGCGTAGTTCCCTCAGGCTCTAACTGCAACTACGGAACTATGGTAACTCCCAACAGAATTTCGCATAAGATCGTTTAATAATAAAAAAACTGCTCATTCCTCGGAATGAGCAGTTTTTTCGTTAGAATTTGAGTTCGAAAATTTCACCTACGTGATTGCCGTAGATGCATTTTCCTTCATAAAAGTCAATAAGCTCTGCTTCATCTGTGCAGCCGGCTTCAAAGAAGTCGAAGTGCAGGATCTGGCACTTCTTTTCGGTGTCAATTATGCGGATCGCGGGGTGGATCTTTTCGCCGAAGCCTTCGACGGAATAGATCTTGCCGTTATAGCATACCGCGCCTTGCACGTAATTGTGATAGGGAGTGTCGAAGTATTCCTTGATCATATCGGCTCTAAGTGTGACCTCGCGAATGCCCGAATCACCGATATCGCCGTCGGAGAGGGTGGGAAGATCAAAGGAAAAATATCTCGTCTGCCCCTCGCCGTCGCGCATAACGAATGCCCAAAGCTGATTTTTGTCGGTGTCAACGACAAAGTTGCCGTAAGGGCGTTTGTCATCGACGTCGCCCGATGATCTCCAAAGACCGCGATCGTCGGTAAAGCCTATTTTGATAAGCTGAACGAGTGTTGTGGAAAAAGTGTTGCCCTCGCGCACAAGGCGGTAAACGCAGCAGATGCCGACGCGCTTGTCCTCAGTCTTGGCATAATTATTGTAAACGTTGCTGTAAAACAAGGGGAATTCATCCTCGGGCGCGAAAAATTCGTTGCCGAAGGTGACGGAATTGCTGTGCGGTACGATAAGATCGATCTTGTCAAGCTTGAATTCCGCAATCGGAGTCATATTTTCTTCGATCTTTGTCAGATCATAGACCGTGCAACCGCCCTTCGAGGAAAAGCGGAATAAATAATTCTTATAAATCGCACCATCTTGCCCGCCGACGATGCTTGAAAGTTTTGTGATTTTCATTTTTATTCTCCTATTAAATTTCTATCTCCATCCCATCCCAAGCCACAATAATTCCGAACTCCGCCGCCTCTGCGGTGAGCTCGTCGTGCGTGCGGTCGACGAGGTGGCCGATGTGGCTGATGGCGAATTTTGTATTTTCGTTTGCGTTACCGTTTTCACGGAGCATATTTGCCGTTTCGATGCACCAATCGAGGTCCATATGCGATTTCGTTATCTGCGCACCGCGCTTTAGCGTGCAGTCCATTGATACAAAATCGAAGACGATTCCCGAATCCTTTATCCACTCGATCGCGTCGGAATGGAAAAGTCCCGTGTCGTGCGCCCAGAGGATACTTTTGCCGTCTTTTTCGATAACGAACATCATCGGTTCAAGTGCCGCAACGTGACGCGCGCGGAGGGGCGTGACCTTATAGTCAAGGATATTGACGGATTTATAATATTCAAGCGTATGGACCTCGGCGAGAGTCCAAGCCTTCGGGTCGCGCGTGCCTGCAGCAAATTCAGCCTTGTGCTTTTCAACTGTTGTGCGGACTCCCTTGCCCGATGCCTCGCTGAGGTAGAAATTCACAGGCTCTGTCATACCGCGCACGCGGCTGAAAAGATCGCTTGTGAAAAAGTGATCGTGGTGATTGTGCGTGACAAGAACGTGCTTCACCTTTCTCATATCAAGTCCCGCGAAGGCGCAGTGATGGAATGTGTCGACCGAGAGGTCAATGGCTATCTGCCCGTCAAGCAGAGCCATAGATCGTGTCCTTATGTTTTTGCCGCCGTTTTCGCGTGCGTGACGGCAGACGCGGCAGTCGCAAAATACCTCGGGAAGTCCATATCCCGCTCCCGTGCCGTAATATTTAAGCTTCATTTTCTTTTTCCTCACAATATTCCGCGACATAGCGGCAGTTGAGTATTTTTTCTACTATTTGTCCCTTTGAAAAATAATAGTGATTTGACGCTTCGTAACCGATGGCGGCGTTTTTGTTCATTTGCGCGAGCATAAGTCGAGCGGTCTTTTCCTCACTTTCGGCAAGTGCTTTTGCATCGGCAAATCTGCCCTCGTCGCGGGCACGGATGAAGCGGATCTGATCATAGGAGGATTTGAAGATACACCAAGCCGCGCGAGCCATAACGGCGACCTCACTTTCGTCACTATCATCGATCAGGGCAAGTCCCTTTTTCCAACCCTCGCAAAGCTTGCGGAATTGATCTTCGAAGATATCGACGGGGTAGATCGAGCGCCAATGCTCAAGATCATCATAAGCAAAGCAGGTCATAGTCGCATTGTATCCCGAAGGAGTCGGGAAGAGAGGGTTTGACGGCCCCGCATTCTGCGGACCCTTGTAGAGAGTGTTTAGATGGAAAGGAAATTCGCGGAAGGCATCGGCAAAGATCTTTTCGGCTTCGTAATTCGGGGAATCGACCCGGGCGTTTTCATAGAAGTATTTTGCGGCAGTTGCAATATTGTTGCAAGGGTAGCCGCCGAGCGTCCAGCTCAGCATCAGATGTTCGACACCCTCGTCACGCAGGGCGCGGATATGCTTGTCAATAAGCGGAGAAACCGGTATGGCAGGAACGGTTGATGCTTCCCAAGTGGTGCTGATCTGCACCTTTGCACCGATTTCGAGTCCGCATTCCTTTGCGACAGACCATTCGCTTTTGGCTTTGTCGCCCGGGCCGATGATGCTCATTGAATAGTCAATGACATTGCCGTGGACTCCGCCGATCTCGAAGGGAACGTCAAGCTCACTCTGCGAGAGCAGAATGACGTCCTTGCGAAGACTGCGGATGATCTCATCGCTGAAGCCTCTCCAAGCCCAACCCCAAGCAAAAACCTTGATATCGTCGGAGATGCTGTGCGCCGCTTCGGCAATTATATTGATGAGCTCGGAGATGACCTCGGGTGCGCTTCGCTTGCTGCATCGCGGACAGTTGCATTCAACTTTCATATCGCCCGAATGAGAATAGCAGTTGGTAAGGTTTTCTGAGCGTGTTATCATAAAGAAGCCGCCAATGAGAGGAACCTCGCGGCATATTTTTTCGATAGAATCGCGGATATAATTTTGCACCTTTTCGGTTGAGGTACAGAGCGAAGCACCCTCGCCTCTGATATGACCGCGTATGTCGGGGTGCTTTTCGAAGAATGAGAGGGGCATATAACGCGGCTCATTTATGTAAAGATAGAGCTTGATGCCGTATTTGGCGAGTCTTTCGGTCATCACTCTCATTCGTGCAAGACGTTCTTCACATCCCGCAGAGATAGAGGGCTCGAATGGGAATTCCACAAGTCCCGAAAGCATACCTTGAGTCCAAATGCCGTTGACGCCGAGGGAGCGGTAAGCCTCGAGCTGTTCATCGGGCAGATAAACCTCGCTCGGCACGTCAAAGGCGTGCTGATAAAGCCCCGAAAAGGCGTAGATCATTCTTGTTTTGAACACCTCTTTGCCCTCGCGGCTGATCTCTGGAACGCTATATTCAAATTCAAATGCCCGCTTGCCGGAAATATCAACAGTTTGCATCAAGGCTTTGATCTTTGCCGTTTGCTCTCGCTCGGCATCGGTCAGCTCGCGCCAACGGACGGGCTCGCATTTCGGCTTCAGCTGAAGCTTTACGTCAAGAAAATCCTCCTCCTTGAGGATGAGAGCAAGCTCGCCCTCGGTCATTCCGAGCAACTCGAGAAGCTGCGAATATGGCAGAATATGCCACATACTGCGGATGATGGTGATGTATCCGCGCTCGAGCCACATATTTCCGGGATCGTAATTCGGCAATCCCATTTCTTCCGCCGCGCGGATGACATTTTCCTCGGTCGTGCCGAGAATTTTCGCGATCTTATCTGCGGGAACGTATTCCCACGCTCTGAAAATAAATGCTTGGTGTCGCGTTGGAAAATGCGGCATTTCAAGCGCGCTTTGTCCGAGTTTCGGTAATGTAAAGATCATATCTTCACCGCCTTTTTAAAACAATTTTATCTCCGAGTATTCGATATATTTTTCGATAGTTTCTATCTGTCTGCCGTAAAGTCCGCCCGAAGATTTGATTATCTCCGCAATGCGATCAGCTTCGCGTTTGGCAAGGTCATAGAGTAATTCCGTGCAAGAATCGGTCACTTGTTTCAAAATGTCTTTTGCCTCGTCGACAGAACCTTCTTTAACAAGCCTTTTGGCAATCGATTCACCTTGGATAGCAAGATTCTCGAAGATCCCCTCGAGATCAACAAGCTCACGTCTGACGTCTTCAGCGAAGTGTTCTTCATCGACCGCAACGAGTAGACCGAGGCGTTTTACCTGCCACCAAAGCGAGTTTTCGTCATATTTTCTCTCTGCGGTCTGCATCCTTTCGGGAAGCTCGGTCATATATACGGGAATATAAGCCGAAAAACACGCCTGCGCGGGGGCATATCTTGCGATGACGCCAAGATCTTCATCGTAGCGTGCGAGAAGGGAAGCGGAGGTTTCACTTGCACCCCACATTCCCGCGTGCATACAGAGCGACACGAAGGTTGCGTTCGTTGCGCCGAATCGGGGTGCGATCAGCTCGTCCTCGTGGTGGTCGCGCAGAATTGCCGCGAGGGTAGAAAAATTGTGCATCTTATTCTGTGCGAGCAGTTTATTCGATCTGCGGTATCTCTGCGTTCCGCCCGCGAGATTCGCGACGTGACCTGTGTAAGCCTTTGCAAAGTCGAATTCCTCACCCGGCGAGAGCCAACGACTTTCGCGTGCGATCAGCTCGAGATTTTCGGATGCCATATCGAAATTTTTGCCGATCGAGTAGCAGTTTGATACGCCTTGCATATCCTTCACCTCGCGCGCGACCCACTCACGCCCCGCGGTTTCAAGCACCCAGCATTCGCTTCGGTCGGCGAGAATGAAGGAGTTTTCGTAATATCTTGTCCGTAACATACTTGCGCTTGCTTTTTGACCGTATTGCTTGAGGAGATCGGTAATGACAGTGATCGCATCGCGTGCCGTTGCCGCTCTTTCAAGACCGAGGCGGAGAAGATCCATTCCGAGAAGACCGTCCTCGGTCTCCTCGTCCATCCGCGACCACTCGGCTTCGTTGCCGATGATGAGTCCCATCTCGTTGTAACCCATCTCGAATCCCCAGATCCAATAAGGTCGCGAGCCGACGACTGCGTAAGTCTTTTTGACTTGCGGAATGTCGAGATAAGTCGTATGAAGAATTGCTCTTTCGGGGTATTCCTTCGCCTCATAGAAGCAAAGAGGCTGCGGCTCGCCCGTGGGTCTGTCGCTGTTTTTTGCTAAAATATTCTGTCCGTATTCGGAACAGCGCGAGTTGATTACTATTGTGTCACATGAAAACATATCAAAATATCGCCTTTCTTTCATTATTCTAACATAAAATCAAATGTGTGTCAACAACGGTTATTTCCCGATCGAATTTTTGAACTCCTGCGGAGTCATTCCGGTGTGTTTTTTATAAAGCCTGAAGAAGTTTGAGTAGTTTTTGAATCCCGAAGCGAAGCAAGCATCGGTCACGGGATCGCCTCGGCGGATGAGGTCGTTGACAAGGTGGATGCGGCGCAGGGCAAGATAATCGTGCATTGTGATGCCGACCTGCTCGCGGAAAAGGTGGCAGACGTGGTATTTGCTGTGATAAAATCTGTCTGCAACGTCAGAAAGCGAAATATCCTCCGAATAGTGCGTGTTGAGATACTGCAGAATTTCAAGGATGAGCTCGTTTTCGATGCGCGGGGATTCATCAGTCGGCTCGCGGCTGTCAACGGCATCGCTTATCGCGGCAAGAAGCTCGATGACCTTGCAACGCAGAAGTATTGGATCTGCCCGTCCGTTCCCCGATGCACGTGCGAGTATTTCGTTCATAAGCCGATCACCGCCTATTTCGCGCAGACGGTCTGCACGCAGAATATTGCCAACACCGCGCTGCCTTTCGTAAAAGGCTCTGAAAAGTCCCGAATTCTGAATTCCGAAACCTTCAATTATATTTTCATTTATGTGAAGTGATATTCTCTCGAATACCTCATCATCGGCAATGGTGCAGCGATGCAGCTCGGTTGGATTGAGTATTATCATATCTCCCGCGCCGAAGGTGTAAAGGCGACCCTCGATCCTGATCTCGCCGTGTCCGCGCAAAAACAGAAGGAGAATGAGCGAGGTATCGTAGTGAAACTGCGACATCAGCGCGTACTCTTCTGCATACCCGACCGTGTGATGCACGCGGCAGTATGGATCGGCATCGTAGCATATTCTCGTTAAGCTTTCACTCATTTCATTTTCTCCAGATATTTTATGTTACAGCAATATTATACAACAAATTACCCGAATAGGCAATAGTATTTTGAAAATTGTGGGAATGAAAATTTTATTATCTTTTCTATGAAAGGTATTGACATTCATCTGATTGTATGATATAATGATGTCAATCGAAAAACATAAGTTTTTCAAAAAAACGAAAAGGAGAAATATTATGCCGTTTCTTATTATTGGAGTTGTTATCGTTTTAGTCCTTTTGATCACGTGTCTTAAGGTCGTTCCGCACACCGAATCCTACGTTATCGAACGTCTTGGAAAATTCCATACAATTTGGAGTGCAGGACTTCATCTTCTTGCTCCCTTCGGTATCGATAGGATCACTGCTCGCGCTACCGCAAAGGAGAAGGTTCTTGACACGCCTCCTCAGAACGTTATCACAAGCGATAACGTACCCCTCACCATTGATGCGGTCGTTTATCACAAGACTTTTGACCCCAAGCTTTATGCTTACGGTGCCGCAAATCCCGTTGAGGCACTTGCAAATCTTACCACCACTACTCTTCGTAACATCGTTGGTGAACTTACCCTCGATGAATCTCTTACCTCACGTGACAGCATCAACGCAAAGATGACGGAAAGCCTTGACAGAGCTACCGACGAATGGGGTATCAGAGTTACCCGCGTTGAGATCAGAAATATCACTCCTTCTGCTGATATCCGCGAATCTATGGAAAAGCAGATGAAGGCAGAACGTGCAAGACGTGAAACTCTTCTTGAAGCGGAGGGTCACAAGCAGGCGGTCATCACACGTGCAGAGGGTGACAAGCAGGCAATGATCCTTGCCGCAGAGGGTGAAAGAGATGCACGTATTGCAAGAGCAGAGGGTGAAGCGCGCGCCGTACTTCTTCAGAAGCAGGCAGAGGCAGACGGTCTTCGCGCAATTATGGCGGCTTGCCCCACTCCCGAAGTCATTGAGCTTAAGAGATACGAGGCACTTGTTGAAATGTCTAACGGAACTGCGTCGAAGCTGATCGTTCCCACCGATACCGTTGAAATGGTCAAGAAGAACGCTGTTTTCACCGAAACCACAGGACTTGGAAACGTAACTCCAGAAGCACCCAAGCCCGCAGCTCCCGTTAAACCCGACGTTTGCTGCGACTGATACGTTTTATAATGAAATCCCCGAGACTTAAAAGCTCGGGGATTTTTTTGAGTGAAAATACGGTACATTTTCCGTTTCGTGCAATTAAAATTTCATAACAGCAATATTATACAACAAAGCAACAAAATTGGCAATAGTATTTTGAAAATTGTTGAGATATAATTATCTCATCATAATTTTGAGAGGTACAAGAATGAAAGAATACTTGTATGACGTTGCGATAGTCGGCGCGGGCCCTGCGGGTCTTGCGGCGGCAATTTCCGCAAAGCAGAACGGTGCTGCGCGCGTTGTGCTCATCGAGCGCGATATCCGCGCGGGCGGAATTCTTCAACAGTGCATTCACGCGGGCTTCGGTCTGCAATATTTCGGCGAGGAGCTGACAGGTCCCGAATACGCCGAGCGTTTTGCCGACAAGGCAAAGGAGGAGGGAATCGACCTTCTCACAGAAACCACGGCTCTTGAGATCCGTGAAAAAACTCTCGTATGCGTAAATACGAGCGGTGTTGTTCATATTCACTTCGGTGCGCTCATCCTTGCAATGGGATGCCGCGAGCGTACCCGAGCAAATCTCGTTATTCCCGGCAGCCGTCCCTCGGGTGTTTACACAGCCGGTACGGCACAGAAGCTGATAAATATTTACGGAAATAAGGTCGGCAAAGAGGTAGTTATCCTCGGCTCGGGCGACATCGGAATGATCATGGCGCGCCGTCTTACCCTTGAGGGCGCGAAGGTCAAGGCTGTTGTTGAGCTGATGCCATTCCTTGCGGGTCTGCAGAGAAACAAGGTTCAGTGCCTTGACGACTTCGGCATTCCGCTTATGCTGTCGCATACGGTTGTCAACATCACGGGTATTGACCGTGTTGAGAGCGTGACGGTTGCTCCCGTTGACGAAAACAAGCGTCCCATTCTTGATAAGGCAGAGGTCATTCCTTGCGATACTCTCCTTCTTTCGGTAGGTCTTATTCCCGAAAACGAGCTGACCACAACTGCGGGTGTGGCACTTTCGGGCATTACAAAGGGCGCGTCGGTCAATCAGTTTATGCAGACCGAGATTCCCTACATCTTCGCTTGCGGAAACGTGCTTCACGTCAACGATCTTGTTGACAACGTCAGCCGCGAGAGCGAAAAGGCGGGCAAATACGCCGCAAAATATGCCGCAGGTGAGCTCGATTCGGGCGAAACTCTTGCGGTCAAGGCGGGCGAAGGTATTCGTTACGTCTGCCCGCAGTCTGTGGACAAGTCCGCAGATTCGGACGTTGATCTTTTCTTCCGAACCATTGTTCCCGCACGCGAAACAACTCTCGTTGCAACCTGCGGCGGTGAAGTACTCGCACGAAAGAAGCTTGCCGCGACTACACCCGGAGCTATGGAAAAGCTCACCATCCCTCAGGATAAGATCGCTGGCCTTTGCGGTGAGATCGTTGTGAGTGCAGAGCACAAGGAGGTTTTGGCATGAAAAAGACAATAATTTGTACCGTTTGCCCCAACGGCTGTGAGGTCGTTGCGGAATATACGTCGAAGGATGACGTAAAGCTCAGCGGCAACCGCTGCAAGAGAGGCGTTGAATACTGCATAAACGAATGCTTCGACCCGAAGCGCACGTTTACCTCCTCGGTTGCCATCAAGGGTGCCGCACGCCGCAGAATGCCCGTCCGCACCTCTGCTCCCATCCCGAAGGATATGCTTTTTGCTTGTGCAGAAGAGGTTAAAAAGGTCACCCTCGAGGCTCCCGCAACCTGCGGACAGACTATCATTGCCGACATCCTCGGCACGGGTGTTGACCTTGTGGCTTGTATGAGCCTGGACAAAAAGGAGGACTAAACGATGATTAAAACAGACGTACTTATTATCGGAGCGGGTGCCGTCGGCGTTGCGTTGGCGCGCGAGCTTTCAAAATATAAGATCAAGACCATCGTTTGCGATAAGAACGACGACGTCGGCGGCGACGCATCAAAGTCGAACAGCGGTCTGACCTCGACGAGCGCAACAATGCCCGTCGGCACGCTCGAATGCAAGATCCGTACCATTTCTCACAGTATGGTTGACAACATCTGCCGCGACCTTGATATTCCGATCATTCATTGCGGAAGCATTGCCCCCGTCCTCTATCCCGAGCAGATGGAGAACGTGCCCGGACTTCTTGCAAGAGCGTTCCAAAACGGCGTTTATGATTACGAATTCCTTCCCAAGGAAGATATTCTTGAGATGGAGCCCACGCTCAATCCGAACATCCTCGGCGGTATTTACAGCCCCCGCGACAGTCAGGTAAACCAATTCCTTGTTGTCGTTGCAGAGGCAGAGAACGCTGCTGAAAACGGCGTTGAGTTTATGCTTGATTGCAAGGTTGAGGACATTTGCGTTTCGAACGGCAGAGTAGAGAAGGTCGTCACCTCCAAGGGCGACATCGAGGCTAAATGGGTCGTCAACTGCGCGGGACTTTACTGCGACGTGATCGCGAAGATGGTTGACGAGTGCGATTTCACCGTTCATCCACGCAAGGGCGAGTTCTTCGTTTTCAGCCACAATACTCCCGTTAAGGTTTCTCATATCATTTCTTCCGTTCCGTCTGCAAAGACACGCGGAGTTCTCGTTATTCCCACCGTTGATAACAATATGATCGTTGGTCCTACCGCAGATGACGTTGAAGATAAGACCGACAGAATGACCACCCGCGAGGGACTTGAATCTGTCCGTCAGCAGGCGCTCAATATGGTGCCGGGACTCCGATTCGAGGATACCATCGCGCAGTTCGTCGGTGCACGTCCCGCACGCGAGCCCGAGGGTTACAATATTGTGGTTTCCAAGAAGGCGCTTGGTTACGTTGGTATTTCCGGTGTACGTTCTACCGGTCTTACCGCAAGCTTTGCCCTCGCGAAGTATATTGCTCACGAGATGCAAGAGGCGGGACTTGTGCTTGAGCGCAAGGTCGGCTGGATCAGAACACGCCGCGGAATTGTCCGCTTTGCAGATAAGACCGACGCCGAGAGGGATGCCCTCATTGCGAAGGATCCGCTTTACGGCAAGATCGTCTGCCGTTGCGAGCAGGTCACCGAGAGCGAGATCCTTCAGGCAATCCGACGTCCTGTCGGTGCAAAGACGCTTGACGCCGTCAAACGCCGTGTACGCGCGGGAATGGGACGTTGTCAGGGCGGTTTCTGTTCGCCGCTGATCATCGAGATCCTCGCCCGCGAGCTCGGAATTCCCGAAGAGGAAGTCCGCAAGCGCGGAGAGAAGGCGTTTATGCTTGCAAGCGATAACGATTAATAATATGAAAAACACGTCTGCCACGGCAGACGTGTTTTTTGATGTTATTTTTCGCAAATATATTGCTATTCGGCATAATTTTTGCTATAATTATGATAACCGATGATCGAGAGGAGTCAAAGATGAAACGACTTCAACGTAATATTGATGAAGCGATAACCGCGCTGACAGAAAAGCCGATGCTTACCTCAGACGCGGAAAGAATACTCATTGCGCATGACTTGATGGGAGAGGATGCTTCAATGCCTCAGCCCGTGCGTTTTGCGCGCGCTTTATCTGCGATTCTCGACAGCGTGAGCGTTCCGATCGAGGAATACGATCTTATCGCGGGGCGTGTGGTGCAAAGAGAGCTGACGGATGAGGAAGAAGAAAAATTCCGCGAGCTTTGCCGCGATCCGCGATCGCCCTACAAGTGCGCCATTTTCAGCTCGGGTCATTGCTCATACGATTGGGAAATGGTTATGGAATACGGCATTGCGGGGCTGATAGGGAAGGCTCGCGCTTCGCTTGAGGGCAAGACCGATGAAGGCAGACGCATATTTCTTTCTTCGATAATCGAAGTTTACGAGGCAATAACGCGCTATATACTTCGCTATGCAGATGCGGCAGAGGAAAAGGGTATGTCGGCTGTGGCTTCGACTCTTCGCAAAGCGGCGCTTGAGAAGCCATCGGATTTTAGAACGGCTTTGCAGCTTTCCTGGATCATCACGCTGATCGATTGCTCATACGTCAGTCCCAATCCCACGCTTACCGTCGGTAGGATGGATAGGCTTCTTTATCCGTTTTATAAAGCCGATATCGAAAGCGGCAAGCTGACCCGAGAGGAAGCGGCAGAGCTGATAACAGACTACTATTGCAAGCATAATCTCAATATGGGCAGGGGAGAGCATCAGGTTGGCGATGCATCGAATTCCTCAACCTTTGAGCGAATTTTCAATTTCGACGCGCCGCAGTATCTTCTCCTCGGCGGCACGGATATCAACGGAAATTACACGGTCAACGATCTTACCTATCTTTTTGCGGAATGTATAGAGCCCGAATTCAAGAACCCTGTTGTCGTGTTTTATTACGCACCGGGAATGGATAAGGCATATCCCGATCTATGGCATACTCTTACCGGCAAGGCGCTAAGATCCTCGGCGCTGATGTTCTATAACGATGCAAATATAAAAATGACTTACCGCAAACTCGGTATGCCCGAGGAGAGCTTTCAAAATTATCATCATTTTGGCTGCAACTGGCCATCCCCCGGTTCTCACAGCTTCTGGATTAACGGATCTCCGTCCTCGAAGCACTATAATGCATTTGAATCAAAGGAAGAGGAAGGTTTGCTTCTTCACTCCTTCACCCGCATTCCCGAGCGCGGATGGCAGGATGTGTTTATAAATATTTTGCGCTCCTTGCAGGATGATCCCGATGCTACGATTGATGAGGTATACGAAAAGTATTTTGCCTATATGGAGGAATTCATTTCAAATAAGACCGATCGCGGTGTGCACGAGCTTCAAATCCGCCGCCGTAAGCCTTATGCCGTTTGCTCGTTTACGGATTGCTTCACCTACCGCCCGATCAAGCGCGGAGAGTGCTTCACCGCCTGCGCGGAATACTTGTTTGCCATAATGAATTTTCAAATGTTCGGATCGGTCTGTGATTGCTTTACCGTGACGGATGCGCTCGTCTTCCGTGACAAAAAGCTGACTCTTGCGGAGCTTATAGACGCCGTGGATGCGAATTTCGAAGGACACGCGCGTACTCTTGCAATGTGCCGAAAAGTTCCGAAATACGGCAGTGACGATGATTTTTCAAACGGTCACGTAAGCCGTTTGGCGAACGGTATGGCGCGTATATCTCGGAAATATGCCGAAAAATATCTCGAATCGGATGGATTTTTGATCGTTCCTTGTATCCAAAGTGATACCTGGCACTTAAAATACGGTATGAAATACGGCGCGACTCCCGACGGACGACTTGCGGGAATGCCGTTTTCGCAAAACACTCGCCCCGCGAACGGCTCCTGCACGAACGGTCTGACGGCGATGTTCAACTCAATGCTGAATATCCCCGCTGACGGCTTCCTTTCGGGCGCGCTGAATCTCGATATTGACCCGAAGCAGTTCGAAGGCGAGCGCGGACACGAATTGTTTTCCCAAATGCTTGCGGTGTATTTTAACCGCGGCGGTATGCACGCTCAGGTGACGGCTGTCGGGCTTGACGATCTGCTTGACGCGCAGGTAAATCCCCATCTGCACAAGGATCTGCGTGTTCGGATCACGGGTTACAGCGGCATTTTTGTGGACATCACAAAGCCGCTTCAGGACGATATTATTGAAAGAATGAAATAGAGGTAAAATTATGAATTCAATTACATTAAATAACGGTTTAACCGTATCTCAAATATGCCTCGGCGCGATGATGTTCGGCTCAACGGTGTCGAAGGAGGATGCCTATGCCGTGCTTGATGCATATCTTGCGATGGGCGGCAATTTCATCGATACGTCCAATAACTATGCTCATTGGGCGGGCACGGGCGACGAAAGCGAAACTCTGCTTGGCGACTGGCTGCGCGACCGCGGTTGCCGCGATAAGATCGTACTTGCGACGAAGGTCGGCTTCGACCGCCACGGTGTTGGCGCGGGGCTGAAAAAGGAGCAGATCGAGTATTGGTGCGATGAGAGCCTTCGCAAGCTCGGAACTGACTATATTGATCTCTATTACGCTCACACCGACGATATGGACACGCCGATGGAGGAAACCGTGGAGGCGTTCGATTCTCTTGTCAAAAAGGGCAAAGTACGTGTCCTCGGCGGCAGTAATTATGACACTTAGCGCTTTTCGGAATTCAATATGATGGCAAAAGAAAAGGGTTGCACGCCGTATACCGTTATGCAGCAGCGTTTTTCCTATCTCAACTGTCGTCTTGATCTGAAACCGAACTATATTTTCAACGAAAACGTTGGCAGAGAGCGTCTGCGTTATCTTGAAAACAAGGATATTCCGCTTGTTGCCTATTCGTCGCTCATTCGCGGCGCGTATGAGGATATTTCGCGTCTGCCCGAGAACTATATCGGCGGCGCACGTTTTGAGACCCTTGCAAATATGGCAAAGGAGAAGGGAGTCACCAACAGCGCGCTTGCCGTTGCCTGGATGTGCAACGCGCACCGTATGAAGGGCTTCCCGAGAGTGATACCGCTCTTTTCCTCCTCAAACGTTGCTCATTTCACAGATAACTGCGCGGGCGCAGATCTCGTCCTCACTGACGAGGAAATGACGATTCTTACAAACGCATGATACCCTATATTTTTGACATCAAGCGATCCTCGACGGTTGACGGTCCCGGCGTTAGGACAGCGGTGTTTTTCAAGGGCTGTAACCTTGATTGCAAATGGTGCCATAATCCCGAGAGCAAATCCCCCAAGCACGAACTTGCTCTGATGACCGAAAAATGCATCGGTTGCGGAGTGTGTAAAGAGATATGCTCGAGTCCCGATTCTTGTGTCCTCTGCGGTGAATGTGTTGATAATTGCCCCGCAGAAGCAAGGAAGCTTTATGGTCGCAAATACACCGCAGACGAGCTTTATGAGATAATTTCCGCAGATGTTGACTTTTATCGCGCCACGGGTGGCGGAGTGACTTTCTCGGGTGGAGAGTGTATGCTTTATCCCGATTTCCTTGCAGAAATTGCCCAAAAATGCGCCTCGGCAGGTATTTCCGTGGCTATCGACACCGCCGGCAACCTGCCCCCGAGCAGTTTTGAGAAGGTGTTGCCATACACCTCTTGTTTCCTTTATGACATCAAGGCGCTTGATCCCGAACTTCATCGAGCGGGCACGGGCGCGGACAACAGACTGATATTGGAGAATCTTGAAAGGCTGATCGAAACGGGCAAAAGGATCATTATCCGCACACCCGTGATTCCCGGTTACAACGACGGCGATGAGCTTGAAAGAATTAAGCAATATTGCACTGCCCGCGAGCTTGAGCACGAGCTTTTGCCATATCACGCCATCGGCGAGAGCAAAAAAACCGCGCTGAAGGCGGCAAAATAAAAGAGAAGGGAAGACGAAAGTCTTCCCTTTTTTGATCAATATCTTCCAAGCTCGTGTGCGAGTCTTGCAATCTCTTTCATATTCTCGAAGGAAACCGAGTTGGGTATCGAGTGGTCGGAGGAGAAAACGTATCCGCCACCCTCCTTCATTGCGGGTATGATGCGCTCCATTTCCGCGCGAACGAGGTCGATGTTATCCCAAAGCTGTGCATTGATGCCGCCGCGGAATGCGAGGCGGTCGCCATAAAGCTTTTTCAGCTTGAAGGGATCCATTCCCGCTTTGACCTCAAGCGGGTTGAGCATCTCGACTCCCGTTTCAAGTATATCGGGGAGCAGGGGGTCTATGTAACCGCAGGAGTGCATTTCTGTCACCATTCCGCGCTCGTGCGCCCAATCGACTGCCTTTTTGTGGTAAGGCTTCAAAAGTTCACGGTACATAGCGGCAGAAAAGAAGGGCGATCCCTTATATCCCATATCGTCATACCAGAATATTCCGTCAAATTCATATCCCGCATCAAGAATGCGCTGGCAAAGATCGAGGGAGGTGTTGAGATAAGTGTCGAAAATGTCGGTGACCCAATCGGGATCTTCAAACATTGAAATGAGCATATTTTCCGTTCCCGTCAGGCGTGTGTGGGCAACGTCAAATCCGAACCAGATAACAAGCTGCAAAAAGCGGCCCTCCGCTTTCCACTTGGGATAATTCGTTTCAAGGTATTTCCACGGAATTCTGTCCTCGTGAAAAGTATACATAGCCTTTTTGGCTTCTTCCCATTTTTCGGGTGTGTCATAATAAAATTCAAGCACTTCAGGGGTGGAATCGAGAATATTGAATACCTTTTGCGTGCCTCCCCAAGGCGTTGTTTCGATTTTGTAGCGCTCGTTTTCCTCGATAACTCTTCTTTGGAATCTTGGGGAATTATCGGGACATATGCGAATTACACGGTCAAAGCCGAAATAGTCCTCCCACTCCATATTTTTAGGCATACCCTCAGCGTACCAGCGGTTGATAGTTCCGCGCCAAGCGCCGTCAATCATTGGAATACGGTCGATCTCCTGACGTCGGTACGTGCGAAGCATTCTTTCTCTTTCTGTAAGCTGTATCATTATGCGGCTCCTTTCAAAGCAGGGCGGTATAGATTTCTTTTCCGCCGTTTACAAAGACCTCAACGACATATCCGTCGCGCAGAATCTTGAGATCGCGGATTTCTCCTTCGTATATAACGGGTTCTCTGCCGTTTCTTTCGATGATAAATCCTTTTTGAGTTCGTCTGACGGATTCGTCTTCGTCCTTCAGCAAATGCCAAAATTCTTCGATTGGATAAGCGCTTATTTCGCCACCGCAAAGCTTTATCTCGCGCGGTACGGACATACATCCGATATCCGTGGGGGCATATCCGCGGTATTTCCAACCGGGGATCCAAGAAATCAGAAGGGTTCTGCCCCTGTTATCTTTGAATACCTGACCGGCGTATTGATCGGGACCTTTGTCTGTCTCTGATTGATACTCGGATGTGAATTTGTCATTTTCGAAACTTCCGAACATAAGCGAAAAGTAGTGAGTTGAGTCAAGAGGACAGACCGACGCTGCGAGAAGCGCACCGTCACCGACGGACATAAAGGACGGGCATTCGGCGTATTTACAATTTTCCCACTCGCTCATAATGCCGACGTATTTCCAATCAAAAAGATCGCTCGAGGTATAAAGCAGGAGTCTGCCCGTTTTTGTTTCTGGATTTCCCGACGCCATTACGCAGTAATATTTGCCGTCTATGCAGCATACTGCGGGATCTCTGAAATCGGGGCCTCCGTCGACGGGATAGTGATCTATCACGGGATTTCCGTTGTATTTTTCAAAAGTTATTCCGTCGGTTGAATACGCAACGCTTACCGTCTGTATCTTTTTGTTTGAGCCATCCTCCACGCGGATGGAAGCGTAAAACAAATATAAAACCCCGTCCTTCACCATAGCGGTGCCCGACCAGCATCCGCCCGCGTCGTAATCTTTGTCGGGATAAAGCGCGACGGGGAGTTCTTCCCAATTAAGAAAATCCTTCGTTCGCGCGTGTCCCCAATGCATCGGCTGTTTCCAAGGAATTTCAAAATCGGGAGCGTGCTGATAGAATACGTGATAGTATCCGTCAAAACAAACGAGTCCGTTAGGATCGTTTATCCAACCTTTTTCAGGTCTGTAATGATATTTTAATCTTTGTGAGTAGTCCATTTTATTGTATATCGTCAAGCGCAAATTTAGCAATTCCGAGGCGGAAAAGGCAGACACCGTCCTCCTCGCCGCCTCGACAGTAGGCGCAGAGCATAGAGCCGTCTGCTGTGAAGAATACACCGGGGTAACAGAATCCGCGATCGCCTTCTTCGATGATATTAAGCTCTCCAAAGGTCTTGCCGTTATCGATGCTCTTTCGGATCACGAACGGAGTTCTGCCACAGCCCCATTTTGTTTTTGCCCTTCCGTTATAATTAGGAACGGGATTGTAGATGGCGTAAAGTGTGTCAGCATCGTGCCTGACGATCTGCATTGGAGAATTGGGCGAGGTGAAAATACTCGGCTCGGGGGAAGTGAAGCTAAGTAGACCATCAACCGAGAAGCTTTGATACTGATATGAAGCTCCCGTGCGCATCCACAGCCAAAAAACGTCCTTCGAGAGCTCAATGATACCAGGCTCTTGCAGACCGTACTTGAGATTTATGTGATCTGAGTGGCAAAGGCGTGCGTTTGGATGCATACGGAAGGTTACGCCGTCATCATCGGATATGAGCAGAACTGTTATTGCGGGATTATAAATGCCGTATTTGGTTTTGTAGGCGGGATAATATGCTGCGGGCGCGATTATTCTGCCGTCTGAAATACGAACCAGACGGTCGTTGTTGATGACGTAGTAAGCGGACGGAACGTCCCAAACGGTGCGTTCGGGAGTGAAAGTCTTTCCTCCGTCGCGCGAAACCGTACGTCCGAGAGTGGACGTGCCATCGTTTTCTTTAATAAGGAAATAAAAAGCAAGCGCACCGTCGGTGAGAGTGAGTGCAGAAACGCTCATAACGTTTTCCGTGCCGAAAAAAGCCGCAGTGGCGATCATTTCGGGCTGTGTCCAACTTTCGCCCTCGTCAAAAGAGCGGATCATTTTGATGTTGCAAGCGGCGTGATCGTTGCCGTTTGTTCCGGTAT
The DNA here is from genome assembly GCA_017632155.1 of Clostridia bacterium. The sequence goes on along the minus strand of JAGBRZ010000108.1, from coordinate 14,067 downwards.
AAGCGCTGTAAGCAAACAGTATTTCGCCCGAAGGCGCGCGCAGAAATGCACCCTCGCTGTTTCTCGGGTTGTTCTCACTCGGAGGCAGGTCGCAGACTAATCTGACGGTCATATCGTTTTTCCTCACTTCAGAAAAGATTTCTATATGTTTATTGTACCACAATATGCGGGATATGTCAAGAAGAAAAAGCACACCTGCTGTGCAGATGTGCTTTTTTGTCAGATGAGTGCCAAGAGAATAAAGTTCAAAACGAACAAAGCCGTGCAAACCCAAAGGATAGGATTGATCTCTTTCACCTTGCCCTTGCAGGTCTTCACTATAACGTAGAAGATAAATCCTGCCGCGATGCCATAGGAAATGCTATAACAAAGAGCCATGAAAAATGCGGCGAAGAATGCGGGCAGAGCCTCGTCAAAGTCGTTCCAATCAATATCTTTGAAGGATGATGTCATCATAACTCCGACAAGTACGAGCGCGGGTGCGGTTGCAGCGGCGGGAACTGCGCTGACGAATGTGGCAAGGAATGCCGAGAGGATAAAGCAGATAGCTGTAATGACCGAGGTAAGACCTGTGCGTCCGCCTGCTCCGATACCGGCAGCACTTTCAACGAAAGTGGTGGTGTTTGAGGTGCCAAACAGAGCGCCGATAGAGGTAGCAGTTGCATCGGCAAACAGAGCCTTGTCCATCTTGGATTTGAATCCCGTGCCTTCTTCCATTGCCTGCTCATCCTCTGCAGAGAAGATTCCGGCGCGTCGGCCTGTACCGATGAAGGTTCCAATGGTATCAAATGTATCCGAAATGCTGAACGAGAAAATCGTGATCAGCACGAGAGGAAGCTTGGACATATCGGTGAAGAGGCTGGTGATTCCGCCCTCCTTGAAGATGGCAAGGAAGGTGGTGGGGAGCTGAGCACAAGCGTCCGTGAAGCTGATAGTGTCCCCGAGTGTGGTAACGCCGAAGGGGATGCCGATGAGTGTTGTGGCAACAATACCGATCAGAATCGCGCCCTTGACCTTGAGTATCAAAAGTGCCGCCATGATCACAAGGCCTATCAGGAACACCCAAAGAACGGGCTGGTTCAATGTAGCAAGCTCGGGAACACCGGCTCCAAAATTAAGTATGCCGACATTCAAAAAGCCGATATATGCAACGAAAATACCAATACCGCCGCCAATCGCGTTCTGAAGGCTGAGGGGAATGGCTTTTATGATATATTTGCGGATCTTGGTTACCGTGATAAAGATGTTGATAAGTCCGCAGATAAAGACCATAGAAAGCGCCTGCTGCCAAGTGAATCCAAGACCGAAGCAAACAGTGTAAACAAAAAATGCATTAAGTCCCATACCGGGAGCCTGCGCATAGGGAACATTGGCTACAAGACCCATTATCAGCGTGCCGACAACGGCAGAAATGATGGTGGCAAGGAATACTGCTCCCCATTCCATACCCGATTCCGCAAGAATGCCCGGATTGACTACAATGATGTACGCCATGGCAAAAAAGGTGGTCAGACCCGCCATGATCTCGGTAGACACAGTCGTACCGTTTTCTTTTAAGTGAAACAGCTTTTTCATAAAAAAGTCTCCTTCTTGTAAATATGGTATCATTATACCACATATTTTGACATTTTTCAAGGCATTTGCGTGGAAACTCAAAAAATAAGAGGAAATATCATGAATTAAAAAACGCACCCTTAAAGGATGCGTTAGGAATGTATATTTCATTTACCTCGCAATAAAATATTTTGCGATCTCTTCAGCGACAAGTCGGTGTCCCGCCTCTGTGGGATGGTTGACGTGCGAGAGGTATTTCGCGAGATCACTCGGCTCGGAAATTTTCTTTTCGAATGCTTTAAAGCTGTCGGCAAGGCCGATATCGTAGCGGTCTGCGAGCATTCTCACTTGCTCTGCTTGACGGACGAGAGCATCCCATTTTTCATTTTGAGAATAGTATGAGTTATCCCAAGTCGGTGTGCAGAGAATGATCTTAATACCTCGCTCCAATGCCTGTTCGATCATTGAACACCAAGCCTTTTGGGCAGCCTCAAGTCCGATTGCACGGTCATTGAGGCTGTAATCTATCGTCAGCACATCGGGCCGATGAGATAATACGTCGGTTTCAAAACGCTTCTCTCCGCCGACGGAGTTTTCGCCTCCGATAGCAGTCACGATAACGTTTGTTACCGCATAAGGGAAACGCTCCTTTATCATTTTGTGCATCAGGTGCGGATAAGCGGAAAAAGTGTTGACGAATGGTGTTGCGAAATATCCTGAGGGGACGCTGTGCCCGTGGCAAACGATATTGACCGTTCTGTTATTCGGCCACTTAGCCGCCATTTCGTTTAATACCGGATCGAGATAATTGATTTTTTGTGTCATATTTGTCTCCTTGGGTTGAAAATTAAGATTGGTATCCGAAACGTTTGACTGTGAATTTTTCGGTACAGAGGACGGGGAATTCTTTCTTTCCCCATGGCTTGTGCCATACAAGCGAACCGCGGAGTCTGCCCTCATTGTCGCGGACACCGTATTGAAGCTGGCATATCTCAGGGCTGAGTCCGGTTCCGCATTCGAAGTTTACTGTTCCGAATTCAACGTTGCAAGGACCCTTTGGCATACCGAAAAGATCGATGTCTGCAGTAGAGATGATCACGGCGTTGTGCTGTGCTACAATGTGGTTGATGACCGAAAGATGTGAGCAATCGTGGAAGGTGATGCCCTCCTCGCAGTTGTGTATGTAGAGGTAGTCTGCGACCACGTGCTCGCCCGAAACGATGCCGTAGCGGTAACCCTGAACTCCGACGTTGCGAAGGACGTTGTTGTCATTCTGGTCGCCCGAAAGGATGAGTCCCGCTGTGTGGCAGGGATTGTGCAGAAGCTCCTTGCCGAGGACGGTATCGCCGACGTTTTCTAAAAGCGCAAAATGGCTGTCGCAGATATGAACACGGCTTACGTTCTGAAGATTCACCGCAGATTGAGTGGGGTACATTTTATCGTGGCGCATAGGAACGCGGAAATCGAGATTTGCTATCGAAAACTGCGATACGCTGAATTTGCCCTTACAGCTCGTGCCCTCGGGTGCGGCGAGGATGGAGTAGGGGCGCGCAGTTCCTTCGTGCTCCTCGGGAGCATCCCAGTCCGAAAAAATGCGAGTATTGTTATAGCCGAGAGGCTTTTCTGCAAAGCAAGTGGGTTCAAAATTATCTTTTACCGAATCGAGCTTGCGCACGATATAGGCGTTGAGGATCTTGCAAGGCATTTCGCCCTCAAGCATAATGTTGGCGTCCCCGGGAGGGATCATAAGCTGTGCGCGAAGAGGTTTTCCGTTATATTTCTCAATCGCGGGCGAGGCGATTCGGTATCCGCCCTTTGTGTAGGGGAAAAGGATCTTTCCGCCGCCTCGCTCTGCCGCAAAGTTAATTGCCGCTTGAATAGCGGCGGTATCATCGGTGATTCCGTCACCTTTTGCTCCAAAATCAAATACGTTTATTCCAAAACTGCTCATTATTGTTCCTTCTTTCTTGCAAAAAGATGATATTTTGTTCGTCCGGGTTTTGTTTCGCTGTGTACGGTGTTAACGTCACAATACAGATAGGGGTAGTTATCCTCGTTGACTCTGCCGAGTCTTTCCGGAATTTTATACTTTTCCGCAGACCAAGAGGGATCAAGAATGCAGAACTCCTTGCCGTCGGTGGAAATGAGGGATATATAATGTCCGCTTTTGGTAAAAAGACCGATGGAGGCATCCTTGGGTATGCCAACGTGGGTAATGATCGCACCGCCCGCGCGGAGATGCTCGATAGCTACGTCAAGATCGTTGGTCTTTGAATATGAAAGTCCGAATTTATCGGCAATGACACCACCGAGAATCGACAGATCGGTTCCAACCCCGTGGTTTGCCAAACAATCCTCCGCAATGCGAACGCATTCTTCAATTTCAAGGCTTTTGTCAGTCAGCAGATCAACCGTCATGCAAGCACAGCAAAGTCCGCACCCCGAGCTTCTAACGGTTGTCTTCTTCTTTTCCTCGGGCACGTCTGCTTTTTTGATTTTTGTAGGGTAGGGAAGATGTGCGTATTCAAGCTGATTTATATATCGCATCTCTCTGCTTCCTTTCAAGTTTATTATTCTAATTATATCACAAAAAAGCGGTGAAGTCAACAAAAAACACTTGCTTACCGTTGCCGATAAGCAAGTGTTTTCATTGTGGTTTTAATAAAACTTAACGCACCAAATAACCGTCAGGATGACTCCAATGATAAGGAAGAAAAGTCCTGTTACCAAAATACTGCTGTTGTCGTGTTCCTTGGCAGCGCTTAACTTGCGTGCGCGATAGTCTGCATACAGCTCTTGTCTTGCTCTGCCCATAGGAATAAAGGTGAGCACAACGTTGCGCAATACAAATCCAATACCGATAAGCGCGCCCTCGCTGCTGATGAAGAGCATTCCGGCAAAGAGAGTCATCAATATGCCCGACACGAAGAAGGCGTCAGCCAATATTTGAAGATTTACCGCCGCGCTTTGTGTGAAAAAGCCCTTCGACCAGATCACCAAAAAACCGATGAATATTTCTATTGCAAAACAAACAGCATATTTGGTCAACTTTGCTTTATTTATCTGTTTCACTGCAGGTAACCATCCGTCCCATTACTTAAGCATCTGCTTGTACTTTGCCTCTTCGGCATCGTTGCAGTGTACGAAGTGTCCGGGAGATATTTCGCGGAATGAAGGAGTATCTACCGAATAGTCGTGCTCAGCAAGGGGATTGTAGTGGATTCTTGTACGCTGTTTCTCATAAATGGGGTCAGGCAACGGAATTGCCGAAAGAAGCGATTTTGTGTAAGGATGCATGGGATTCTTGAAGAGCTCATCCGAATCCGCAAGCTCAACCATTTTTCCGAAGTACATAACGCCGATTCTGTCAGAGAAGTACTTAACAACGGACAAGTCGTGCGCGATGAAGAGAATGGTCAGTCCCAAACGCTCTCTGAGGTCGTTGAGCAGGTTGATAACCTGTGCCTGGATCGATACGTCAAGAGCGGAGATAGGCTCGTCAGCTATGATCATTTCAGGCTGCATAACAACAGCTCTTGCAATACCGATTCTCTGGCGCTGTCCGCCCGAGAACTCGTGAGGATAACGGTCTGCGTGCTCACGAACAAGACCAACGGTTTCAAGGATGTCATATACCTTTTCGTTGATATAATCCTTGTCTGTAACGCCGTTAATGACAAGTCCCTCGGCAATTATGTCACGGACAGTCATACGGGGGTCAAGGGAAGCAATGGGATCCTGGAAGATCATCTGTATCTGTGTGATAAGTCTGCTCTTCTTTGCAACGCTGACTCTTGTTTTGTATTCCTTTTTCAAAGACTTGAGCTTTTCTGCATCGTCCTTTGCGGCACTGAACTTTTCAGCGTATTCTGCCTCAAGAGCTTTGACGAGCGACTCTGCATACTGCTTGTCTACCGCTTTGCTATCGAGCTTTGCATCGCGGAGGAGAGCTTTGTTTTTTGCAACGATTTCAGTATACTCTTCCTTGGTGATCTTTTTATCTTTAAGATCTTTTTTAGCCTGCTTGATCGCATCGCTGTAGGAACGTGTTCCTGCGCCGATTCTCTGACCCTTGAAGTATACGTTACCGGAGGTAATGTTATACAGCTTGATGATGGAACGGCCTGTGGTGGTCTTTCCGCATCCGGACTCACCGACAAGACCGAAAGTCTCGCCCTTTTTGATCTCAAAGCTTACGTCATCGACAGCCTTAAGATCCTTATGTCCCAAGCGGAAATACTGACAAAGGTGGTCAACTTTTAACAATACTTCACGATTATTCTCCATGGTTGCCTCCTCTTTCTTTCATTCTCTTTATACGTTCTGTAATAATCTTGGGAATTTCCACCTTGGGTGCGTTGGGATGGAGCAACCAGGTTGCAGCATAGTGTGTGGGAGAAACCTCGTACATGGGAGGCTGCATTTCAAAGTCGATCTCCATTGCATATTTATTTCTTTCAGCAAACGCATCGCCAACGGGAGGATAAATCATATTCGGGGGTGTTCCGGGGATCGCATCCAGCTTTTCGCTGGTGTCAAGGTCGGGCATAGAGGAGAGCAGAGCCCAAGTGTAGGGGTGCTGAGGGTTATAGAATACCTCTTCCGCAGTGCCGTACTCTACGATCTTACCTGCATACATAACGGCAATTCTGTCTGCCATGTTTGCAACGACGCCAAGGTCGTGTGTGATAAAGATGATGGAAAGATTGTGCTCGCGTTTGAGCTTGTTGATAAGCTCGAGGATCTGAGCCTGAATGGTAACGTCAAGTGCCGTTGTAGGCTCGTCACAAATAAGAATATCGGGGTTAGCGGAAAGTGCAATTGCAATAACGATACGCTGACGCATACCTCCGGAGAACTCGAAGGGATACTGTCTGTAACGCATTCTTGCCTCGGGGATACCAACCTCTTCCATAAGCTTGATAGCCTTTTCCTTTGCAATCTGCTTTGTAAGGGTATAGACGATCTGCGAAGCTTTTTCTTTGAGGTAGTCGATGATCTCGATACATCTCTTGTCTGCGTCAAAGCTTTCTGCGGCTGCAACGTCCGCCTGGAAGCGGTTCATAACGCGGGTGAGAACCGAAACGATGGATTCGATCTGCACCTCAGGCTCAATAACTGACTTGGGAATAACCTTCCAGTCAACCTTCTTGCCCTTTGCCAGCAAAGCTTCTCTTCTTGCGGTCTGACGTGCGAAGCGAGCCTCTTCCTTGGGGTTGTTCTTGATATAGAAGAAGTACTTTTCGATCTCTCTTTCAAAAGCACCGCCAAAGGTGTAGGCTACGTTATCCTTGATAACGGCAAGCGGGTCGATAGAGTCGAGGACGCTCTTGTTTACGCTCTTGGAAAGTGCTTCTGCTTCCTGTGCGGTGAATTTGCCGCTCTTGAAGAAATCAATTGCTTTCTGAAGGTCTGCAATGGCGTTCTTCTTGTTTTCAAGAGCTTTGTTGAACGAATACTGAACTGCGATCTTTTCGAGTGCAATAAAGGAATCAAGGAAGTCCTTGTTGAGGAAGTTGAGAGCCATTTCGTTTGCCTCTTCCGCAGGCATCTGGCTGAGGTCGGCTTGCGGATGAGTATATACATAGTAACCGATACGGAAGAAATTGTAAGCGGGTTGTGCAAGGAGTTCCTGTGCGGTGGCCTTAATAGCTTCGAGTACCGCTACGGTCTCGGGGGATGCTTCGATCTTGGAAGCGCCCGCGCCGACAAGCTTCTTGACGGAATCGGAGACCTTGACCTTCTTCTTTTCGTCGTGCAATACCTTCGCAAGAGCATCAACATGAGCCTTGAGGGTATCTGCATAAGTCGAAACGAAGTATTTATCGTCGATCTCACCGAGCTTACGGGAGATAAGCTTGAGCGTTGCAACAACGTCGATCTTCTGTTTCTTTTCGGTAAGGAAGAGAAGGTCTTCGATGGTTGCGATCATTTCTTCTGCAGCAGTGCGTGCCGCATTGTAGGTGTTTTCAAGGCTGATTGCCTGAATGTTGAAATTATCAAAGGTTTTGATATATTTTTCAACCTCATCTACCGAAACGGTAGAGGTAGACTTTTCGGCAAGTGCCTTTTTCATCATATCGGACAAGGTTGCAAGTGTTTCGTTGAAGGTTGTGCGGCCTTCCTTGCGGTTTGCCTTGTTCTTGAGAAGCATTGCCTCGGTTATCTGCTTACCGATTCGCATAATGGGGTTAAGAGAGGAAAGCGGATCCTGGAAGATCATTGCGATCTTATCACCGCGGAGCTTGTGCATTTCCTCTTCGGGGATACGAACAAGATCCTGTCCGTCATAGAGTATCTCGCCGCCCTCGTGGATAGAGTTTACGGCTGAAATGCCCATAATTGCCTTCGAGGTAACGGATTTACCCGAGCCGGATTCTCCAACGATTGCAAGGGTCTCGCCCTTGTAAAGGTCAAAAGAAATATCACGTACCGCCTGAACCTTACCTGCATCGGTACGGAAGGAGATCCTCAGATTATTTACTGATAATTTTACTTCTTTATTATTCATATTTAATCCTCCGATCCTCTGAGCGACGGGTTGAACGCATCGCGCAATCCGTTGCCGAACAAGTTAAAGCTGAGCATCAAAAGTACAAGGAATATGCAGGGGAAGAATGCCACGAATCCGGCATTTGCCATGATCGATCTCTGACCTGCTGCGATAAGAGTACCAACGCTGGTGGTGTTACCTGCCTCAAGGTTGATGATGCCAAGGTAGGAAAGGCTGGTCTCGGAGTAGATCATAGAGGGAATTACCAACGCAACGCTGGTTACGATAGTTCCAAGACCGTTCGGGAAAATGTGCTTGAACATAATTCTGGTGTCTCTTGCGCCAAGGGTGCGTGCTGCAAGAACGTATTCCTGATTCTTGAAGCGGTAGAACTGCATTCGCGTTCTGCCCGCCATACCGATCCATCCCGTTGCAAAGAACGCTATGAAGAGTACCAGCGCCTGGCTTGTAGATCCCATATGATATTTGAGAAGGGTAATAACGATCATTGTCGGTACGGAACCGAGGATCTCGGCAAATCTTTCCATAAACAGGTCGATCTTTCCGCCAAAATAACCGGAGATCGAACCCCAGATAACGCCGACGATGAAGTTTACAGCTGCAACTACCGTTGCGAAAATGAAGGAGAATCTTGCACCGTATGCAAGGCAAGCGAAAATGTCCTTACCGGTTTCGGTAGTACCGAACAGGAAGAGAGGCTCTTCGATGCCGTCACCCTTGATCTGGGTGTGCTGGTAGATATAGTATTCATAGTATTCGGCTCTGACTTCGATACCGCCGTCAATTCTTCTGCCGTATACGTAGAAATGCTGCTTGCCGTCTTTCTTAATGCCGTCTTCGCCTTCAATTCTGAGCGAGTTGTACTCAGCTACCAGATTGGAGGGGTTGCCTGCCTCATAAGACCAATAGTTGGGGATAATATTGCCGTTGAAGTCAAGCTTGGGACGAAGAGTGGAAGCCTTGAGGTTGTCCACCTTGTAGTAGATATTAGCATCGTACTTGTTCTTCTCAAGCATCTGGTTTCTGTCAGAGAAGGGAACGATGGGATAAAGGATCTGTCTGCCTGTTTCGTTCTGATACTGCTGGATCTTCAAGAATTCTTCCTGAGAAATGATCTTATATTTACCGAAGCCAACGCCGTAGTAGGTGTCGTAACGGTAGGTATAGTTAGATCCGTCCTCGCTTACGGTATACTCGCCGCCCTTGATGATATCTCTGCCCGTTTCGGAAGCCAGAGCAAGGTCTTTGAGGTAACCGAGATAGTTGGTGTTCTTTACCTTGCAACCATCCCAAAAATTAATTCCGCTCTCAGCAAAGAACTTGTTTTTGGGTGTTACGTACGAATACATCATATCGTAGTATGCGGGCTGGAAGGGAGTAAAGAAGGGAGCGATTATTGCAAAAAGCACAAGGAACATAATTACGATACCGCCAACAACGGCACCTTTGTTCTTGCTGAAACGACGGAACGCGCCCTGGAAATAGGTTACGGGCTTTGTTTCGAATTTGCTGTCATGATACAAGTCATTTCTTGTAGCAAACTGGAATTTTTCAGCAGGGATATTATTTACATCATACTTGTCTATCATTATTTAGCCCCCATTCTGATTCTCGGGTCGATGAAGCCGTAGCTGATATCGATAACGATACCGGCAGTAAGGCTTACCAAGGTATAAAAGCCCGACAGCAGCATAAAGAAGTCATAATCCTGGAAGGTGATCGAGTTCAGGTAAAGTCCGCCAACGCCGTTGATTGCGAACATTTTCTCGATGATCAGCGATCCCGAAAGTACCGAGACAAACTCACTCAGTATGGAGGGGAAGATAACGACCATGGAGTTACGCATAGCGTGGCGATAGATAGCCTGTCTCTTGGTAAGACCCTTTGTTCTTGCCAAAAGCATAAATTCACCGGTAAGAACCTCGGAAAGCTCTGCACGGGTGTAACGCGCGTATCCCGCGATCGATCCAAGACACAGTGCAAATACTGCGGGGATCATGGAACGGAATACAGGCCACGTGAAGTATTCATCGCTTGTTGACATTGTAAGCGGGAACCATCCAAGCTTAAAGCAGAATACATACTGGATCATAAGAGCCAATACGATGGAGGGCACCGATATCAAAAGGATGATAAAGATGTTGATAACCTGGTCCTGCCACTTGTTCTTTTTCAGCGCGGCAAGAATACCCAAACCAAGACCGATCGGTACACCGATAAGGGTAGAATAAATGTTGATGAGTATTGTGGGGGGCAGATGGCTGACAAATACCTTCCAGATGTTCATGTTAAGGTATTCGCCGTAGGTGGTTACGATACCGAAGTCGCCCTGTGTAAAGATTCTCTTGATATAAAGTCCGTATTGAATAAGTATCGGAACTCTATCATATTCCCAAACACCGTTTGCGCCTTCGCGGATATTGGTGATCCAACCTCTTCCCTCGAGTGTTCTCATTACTATCTCGGGATCCTGGCCAGGAAGCGCATTGGTCGGAATGGGCAGAAGCTTGATAAGCACAAAACACATCGTAAAAATGATGAAGAATGTGAACAGCATCAAGCCCAAGCGCTTCGTCACATATTTAAACATATACATAGGTTTTTCTCCTCTGTTTTGTTATTTTCCAATTCATAGCTCTTGGACCTACCAAAATCAGCAATTGATAAGGTCCTTGTGCGCACAAAAAAGCCGCACGTTTCAAAAAATGATCACAAAATGAAAAGGTATAATGTTTCTGTATCTGTTGTTATAGGAGTGCGTTATGCTATTATTTTTTGCATAACAGCGTTTCTTTATAATCTCTCCGGCGAGAGAATGGTAAATATGTTGTATTTTTGCAAAAAAATCGTGTTTTAAAAATGCCCGTATAAACGAGCAAATCAGCGGTGAGCACTTTGGCTCACCGCCGTTTGCATTTAATAGAGTAATCTAAGTAATTTTATTAAAAATTACTCGGACTTCTTGTACTCGTTAGCGAGATCGTTGTTGTTCTGTGCAACGAACGCGGTCCACTCTTCGTCGGTGTAGTTAACTTCCATATATCTCATACCGCCGAAGCCCATGAAGGTGTGCTCGTCCTCAGAGAAGTAAGAGAACTTAGCGCCGAGGAAGGATCCGCCGCCGTCAGCGATAAGCATTACGGAACGGGACTCCTTGATGGTGAGCTCCTCAAGAGCGGAGAGGATCATAAGTCTTGCTTCAGTGGGAGCAAAGCCTTCACCCCAGTTGTAGGTCTTAGCCTGCTTCTCGGTCTCTGCAAGACCGTTGAGGCAGAAGTACCAGTTCTGAACGCTCATGGTGATGGTCTCGCCTGCGCCTGCGTAATCGCCTGCGGGCATGGTGAGAGTCATATCGATAGCGGAGGTATCCCAGTACATATGATAGTTGAGGGAGTCATCGGGGTTAACGAATGCGCCAACGATATCGAAGGGGTTGAATGCGTTACCGGAGAAGCCGTAACCGAAACCGATCTGAGTTGCACCGGTACGGAATGCCTCTGCCCACTGTGCACCTGCGGATGCATCGAATACAACGTCGATCTTATCCTGAAGAGCAGTGCCCTCGGTGAGACCGTCGATGATGCCCTGGAGGTACTCGCAACGGAATCTCTGCTTATCGGTGTCGGTGGAAGCACCGTAAACGATGGTGATGTTCTTGGAAGAATCGTAACCGTACTTGTCAGGATCAGCGGTGAGGATGTCAATAGCAGCCTTCATCTTTTCCTTAGCAACGGTGGGGTTGTAACCGGTGAGGGAGTCATAAGCCTCTTCGAGAGAGAGACCGGTGAGGTCGCCGGTGGACCACTTGCCGTCTTCAGCCTGAGTGAAGCCGTAAGCGCGGAGGATACCCTCTTTTGCAAGAGTGGTGTTACGGTACTGACCGCCGTCAGCGAGCTCGGGAGAGTTCTCGATATCATAGTAGTAAGCTACGTTAAGGAGACCGAAGCAAGGAACTGCGGTACCGGGCCAGATCTTCTCAACGATGTCGCTTCTGTTGAGGCCGAGGTTGAGAGCGTGTCTGAATTCCTGAATTGCAAGGATACCGTTGTTGTTGCCGCTTGTCTTGAGAACGTCAAGGTTCGAGTAAAGCTGCATACCAAAGGTACCGGTAGAGGTAGAGGTGAAGTAAACGTACTTGGAATCGAGGTACTCACCAACGTTTTCAGTCTGGAGAGAAGCGTCATCGATTTCACCTGCGAGGAAGCTCATCCACTGGGTGGAGAAGTCTTCCATCTTACGGCAGTAAACAGAAGTGATGTTGTACTGGTTCTTGTACTGCTCCATGTTCCAACCGTACCAGTTCTCGTTCTTTACGAGCTTGTAGTGAGAGCCTGCCTCAAACTCAGCGAGCTTGTAGGGACCCCAGCTAGCAGTGGTCTCGAGAGAAGAGTTGTAGTTAGAGGTCCAAAGGGTTGCACCGTCAGCGGGAGCGATCTTGGAAGCCTCGTACTTAGCCTGGTGAACAACGGGGAGGCTGGAGAAGTAGTAGGGAGCCCAAACGGAGAGGCTGCCGTCTTCCTTAAGGAAGGAGTATGCCTTGTCGAGGCAGAGAACGATTGCGTTCTCATCGTCGATGGAGTAGATACCAACGGAATCCCAAGCGACGTCGCGGTTGGTGTTCTCTACGTAAACTGCAGCGTCGTAGCCTGTGCCGGGCTCGAGGTATGCGCCGTAGCTCTCATACATCATCTTACCGGAGCAAGCGTCGGTGCCTTCAGCGTTGTTATAAACGGTCTCATCGGTGATGGAAACCCATTCAGGGCACTCGTTGCCGTTAGCATCCTTGTAGCCCTCTGCGCCCCACATGTTCCAGATGTTCGCATAAACGGTCTTGCCGGAAGCGATAGCGTCTGCAAGAGAAGCGAAGCCCTGGCTACCAATGGTCTCGTAGGTGCCTTCCTGGTTCTGGAAGAAGTATACCTTAGAGTTCTTGATCATAAGGGTGTCATAGTAGGTGTTTGCACGGAAGTTCATGAAAGCGGGGTCGAGGAGCTGCTTCATAGAGTATACGAAGTCAGCAGCCTTGATAGCTGTGCCGTCGTCCCACTTAAGGTCATCACGAAGGGTGATCTTCCAAGCGTAGCCACCCTCAGCCTTCTGAGCGTCGGTGTAGCCCCACTTTGCATCAACAGAAGAGGTTACGTCCTCAAGCTTGGTTGCTGCAGAGTAGTTGGTGGTGTAAGCACCGGGAACGATGCCTGCCTTGTTGATGGAACCATCTGCGTTGAACTTCTTGTCGCCTTCGAACTTATAGTCATACTCGAAGAAAGAAGATCCAATGTAACTCATGATCTGAGTATCATTGTTGTCAGCGTAGGTGAACTCGTTCCAGTTACTGGGCATGGTAGCGGTGTAGGTATTGTACTGAGCCTGCTTGAAGGTCGCGGGTGTAACAGGGTTACAAGCAGCGAACATGCCGAGTACCATTACCAGACACATCGCCAATGCGAGTGTGGATGTGAGTCTCTTTTTCATAATGTTTTCCTCCATTTTATGAAATTTAAAATGATTTGTCTCTATACCCGCACGACTTTTTTCTTCGCAATTATATGCCAGAACCCGCATTATTGCGCCAAAAAAGGGTGAGCGAATACATGGATGTAAAGATTATATCATAAAAAGCGCCATTTGTCAACTATTTTGTTAATTAATTGTCAACGATTATCTATTTTTATTTATATTTGTTGCTGTAATTACTGCGTTATTTGCATTTTGTGCCGCGATAATTTGTTTTCAGCAAATTATCGAAGGGAAGAGAAAATAAAAAATCCTGAGAACAAAGTTCTCAGGATTTTTTGGAGCGGATTACGGGGATCGAACCCGCCACCTCAACCTTGGCAAGGTTGCGCTCTACCAAATGAGCTAAATCCGCAGGTGGTGCCTCCGGTCGGAATTGAACCAACGACACGGGGATTTTCAGTCCCCTGCTCTACCAACTGTGCTACAGAGGCATACTGCCTCTCCTTTTGAGAGACCGAATGTTTAACAAACTTCTTTTG
>JAGBRZ010000107.1 GCA_017632155.1 Clostridia bacterium | reverse complement strand
GTGGGTTTGACATATCTTGAAACAAAAAGAGAAACGAAAGGAGAACAAACAAGAACATGAACACAGAACTGCTACCGAGCATCCCGCAAGACGATCTGACGACTGCCTTTGCAAAAAGCATTGTATTCGACGTGGACGAGAGTTTCAAAAGCGCTCTTCCCGCCCACATCCTTGCAAACTTTGACGAGGTGAAGCGCGCTCTTATCGCGGGAACTCAAAAAGACCGGGGCGTAGTCATTACGCCCGAAACGATCGACGCGGGAAAGGAGCGCTGCGCGCTCCTACGAAAGCAACTCGCCGTCATCGAAGAAGCGCGAAAAGAAGTCAAGAAAACGTGGACGAAACCTCTTACAGAGTTTGAAAGCAAGTGTAAAGAGCTTTCGGGGGTCATTCAGTCTGCGATTGACGAACAATGGTCGCAAGTCAAGGAATATGAGCAGAAGGCAAAGGACGAAAAGGAAGCTCTCATCAAGGGCATTTACAACGAGGTCGCTCCCGAAATCGTCAAGCGGTGGGTGCTTTTTGAAACGGTACTCGATCCGACTTGGCTGAACAAGAGCAAAAGTCTTGCTTCGGTAAAAGAGAGGATGTCGGAAATCGTAAAGAAGTGCGAAGGCGACTTGTCTTTCGTCACGATCAACGGCGGAACTCATTTCTATGCGGGGCTGAAAACCTACGGCGAAACGCTTGATCTCGGAAAAGCGCTGAAAGCGGCAAAGGATGCGGAAGAAGCCGCAAAGCAGGCAGAAGAAACCAAACCGCAAGATCCCGCGCCCTCCGCCCCCAAAGAAGTGCCGCAGGAAGAAGAAGCGGTCATCACAGTCGATATGCGTGTGTATGCGACACGGTCGCAACTCGCCGCGCTCAAGCAGTTTATGCTTGCAAACGGCATAAAGTACGGAAGAGTGCCGAAGGAGGATGTCCCATGAGATATGACAAAAACGATCTTATTGAACTTGAATACCTTGAAAAAGAGAGCCAAAAGTATGTCGAAGAATACGCTCTGAAATTCGATAGAACGCACGCAATGTGGGTACACGATGGCGTTGTGAATATCAAAGCAATCTCTAAAAAACTATACCACAATATATCGTGGGAAATCGGACAAGCATTTGGCGATGCTCCGTTTTTTGGGTGGACGACGGAAAAATTGAAGCCGGAGCGTGACCTCTGCGAAGAATTTTACGAACTATCGCGCAGACTATACGCGCTTTGCAAGGTCGCTCTTGGGGAGGTAGAACAGAATGGTACGAATTGAGATCGGCAGCGAAGCCGACCGCTTGACAATCGGACAGCTCCTTCTCAAAAACGGCTACACCGTGCAGATCGGAAAGGAAGTCAAGCCCGGTCAGAAGAAGGCAAACTACCTTGTCCTCGCGTGGAAAGGCGAAGAAAAGGCAGTTAAGGGGGCAAAAACGGCAGAAAACGCAGTTTCTACCCCCGCAACTTCGTCATCCGCCCCCATAGATGACGAACTTGAAATGGAAATGAAGAAATTAAAAGACACCCTTGAGGGTTGCAGACAAATCGGATTTTGAAAGGAGTACAAAAAATGGCAGTAGCAAATCAAATCACAAAAGCAAATCCCGCGCAGGAGCGCACGATCTCGGAATACTTGAGCGGAGAAAAGATCAAAACGTGGCTCAACCGTTCGCTCGGTAGCGAAAGCGCACGTCAGAACTTCGTATCAAACGTCGTATCGTGCGTTTCTGCAAACCCCGATCTTCAAAAGTGCGACTTCTCGACGGTCGTTTCGGGCGGTCTGCTCGCAACGTCGCTGAAGCTCTCGCTCAACCCCACGCTCGGCCTTAGCTATCTCGTTCCGTTTGAGGACAGAAAAAACAATCGCACCGTTGCTACGTTCATCCTCGGCTATCGCGGATTCATTCAACTCGCTATTCGGTCGGGATACTATATCGACATCGATGCTATGC
>JAGBRZ010000106.1 GCA_017632155.1 Clostridia bacterium | reverse complement strand
TCTGCGCAGTTATTCGACCAGCTCTTTGGCGTACCAAGTGAGGATGTAGCCCTTGCCAACGATCCATTCTTTGCCGTTTTTGTTTTCGATCCGAAGATCCTCTTCTTTGTCAAACCACCCGACGACGCGCTCCGCAAAAGCGGACATAAAGGACGCGGAAACGTCGCCGTTTTCGTCCTTTTCTTCCTCGAAGTTGTGTCCGTCGCCGATTTTGTCCCCGATATACGCAACGAGGATCGGCGTGTTGACAAAGCCGTTTTTGTGTTCGGACAGTTTGGTGTATCTGCCGCCGTTCTCCGTGACCGCATCGTTCAGCAGCCACAGTTCCACGGCTTGGCGTCTTTTCTTGCGCTCTTCAAGCAGTACCAGTTCACCGCTGAAAGAGATTTGCTTTTTATCCATGCGGTTTCTCCCTTGTGTTTATCTCCCGGTCAGCGCCTTCGTCCAAGTTTCTTTACCGCACACTCCGTCCGCTTTGATACCGTTTTCTTTTTGGAAATTGATGACGGCATACTCCGTTTTAGGCCCGAAACTGCCGTCAACATCCAGTTTGTTGCCGTTTTTGTCCCGATAATGGAACTGATTGAGAAGCGTCTGAATAGTGACGACTTCTTGACACTTCACGCCGCGCTTGATTTCCCGCATTTCGACGGGTACGCGCTTGTAACCGCCCAACATATCTTGCAGTTCGGTCACATCCGATATGTTCACTTGACCGTCGCGGTTGACGTCGGGGTTCGGCACAAAGCCGCCGCCGGAAAGGTAGTCCAAAAGCGCGGTCGTATCGGAAATGTTGACTTGACCGTCACCGTTGACATCGCCGTTATCCAAAAGCACCTTGTTCACCCTCTGCGCGATCTCGCCCATTCTCTCATAGAGGTACTGACCGGGGCAAGAAGTGTCCGCAAACCAACGGTGCAGGGTCATGTTCTGCTTATCCGTGTCGCCGATAAGGGATTTATCGTCAAGAAAACGCAGACACGGAATACCGTTGCGCTGACAGATGTCTATAAGGAGCTTGATAAGCGCCTCATACGCCGCAGACTTTACGGCATACGGCGAAGTCGTATCGCTTGCGACTTCGATTGTGATGGCGCGGTGGTCGTTCGCCGACGAGGACGAACACCAAGAGCGGTCGCCTTCATCGACATACTGCCCGATGCGTCCATCATAACCGACGCCGTAGTTTGAAGAAGCCCTGCGGTTAGGGTTTGCAAAGGTCTTGCCGAGTGCCTCGACCGTGCATTGACCTTCAACACAATGTATCGTGATCGTGTCGATGTCGTGCGTGCGCGGCGAAGTCTTGTTCGGGGAAATCAGCGTATAGTCAACAAGCGGGCTGTTCGTATACGCCATTTACTGACCCTCGCCTTCTCCGTCGATTTCGTCGAGATCCTTTTTGCTTTTCAGCAGGTCTAGATATACATCTGCTTCCTGCGCTTCCGGCGTGATAGAGTTGTTCTTCCACCAAGCCCAAGCCGCCGCACCGATCGTCGCAACGGTGGAAATGATTTTATAGATCGAGTTTGCGGTCGCGTTGCCGAAATCCACGACGCCGAGAGTGCCGAGGAACTCGTTTACAAGCGCGAGAACGAGAAGAACCGTGCGAATGACGGTCATGACTTTTCTGTTCATGTTTTTACCCCTTTGTAATGATAAGTGAAATGAGAGCGCCGACAATCGTGCCGACAACGCCCGCGATAACAGCCGCAATCACTTGTCTGCGAATGTACTTCGCTTCTTCCGTCGGCGCTTGCTCAAGCGCTTCAAGGCGCGTTCCCTGCCGCCTCTGCTCTTCAAGCATATACTTCATGTTTATGCTCAATTCTTTCACAGAGGACGCAAGGTCATAGATTGTGCCTTGCCGCTCTTCGCACGTCGAAACGCGCTCTTTGAGCGATCCGATTTCGTGATCGTGGTCGTTCAGTTTCAGTTCAATCTGCTTTTCATCCATAGTCGTCAACCGCCTTTATAATCTGCCGTATGGTCGTTATCGGACGCTTCGCCCACACCGTCTGCAATATCGGTATCGCTCGCGGCGGGTCTGCCCCCCTCGTCGGCGCGCGGGGGAAGTCCGCTGTATTCCTGCTTCATCGTGTACGAAGTGATCGGCGGGATCAAACGATCGAGCAGACCGCTTTCGTTCACGGCAAGCGTCATAGAGAGCTTTTCCGTGAAGGACTGACCGTCAAGCGCGGCAAGAATGTAGTGTGCGGAAGTGTCGCCGTTCGCAAGCGCCTTTTCCGCCTTCTGCCGCAGATTTTCCTCGTTGTAGATCGTGCCGAAGAGCGTGAACTCCCAAGCGTATTTCAGATTGAGGTCGGAGATGATGTAGTTCATCATCCGCTCAAAGCCGCGATATACGCAGTTGACATACTGGCTTTCCAGTTTCGCCGAGAGTTCCGCAAGACCCGCTTTCGGGTCGTCCGTCGCCGGAATAATGCCCGACAGCCCCGCCTTTTCAAGCGCGTAACGGCTAAACGAGGTGGAAATGTTGTTCGCGTTCGCGCTTTCGGGGAAGTCGTGCGATTTGATGTTCTGCAACGGTGCCATATAAAGCGCCGTTCCGCCCGTGTTGTTTGCTTCCATAAGCAAATCAAACAGCGTTGCAAAGGTTTCTCTGCCGCCCGCCGAAAGTCTGATGCCGTCCTCTTTGGTGGACACCTTTTCGTTGAAATACGGGATTTCACCAGTAAAGATTTTTACAAGCGGGGAAACGAGAAGCGCTAACTGCGCGGCTTCATAGTCGCTCTGCTGTGCATAGGTCAGCATAAGACCGCCGAGCGGAGAAACGACGGCGGCGGTTGTGTCGTCGATTTCAAAAGTCCACGCTTTTTCAACGGGCAGCGTGACGTAG
>JAGBRZ010000013.1 GCA_017632155.1 Clostridia bacterium | reverse complement strand
GAAATGAAGGGCATTTCATGTCCTGCATTAACGTAAACAAATTCACCGGTTACAAGGTCAAGCACACCCTCAAAGGCTGTGATAAAGAGTTCTTCGCTGTTAGACTCGCAAAGGAGCTGGTTGACCTCGGTGAATACCTTGCCAAGATCTCTGCCGGGGGTGGTGTGGTCTTTGATCAGGGTTTTACCGATAACCATAAACAAAGCTGCGGGAACTCCCTTACCGGAAACGTCTGCCATAACGATGGCGAGGTGCGTATCATCCACCATAAAGACATCGTAGAAGTCACCACCAACCTCTTTTGCAGGCTCCATCGTTGCGTAAATGTCGATTTCCTTTCTTTCGGGGAATGCGGGAAAGATGCAAGGAAGCATAGATGCCTGAATATGTTTGGCAATATCGAGCTCGGCACCGATACGCTCCTTTTCTGCGGTCACTGTTGACAGGTTTGCAATATAGTTTTCAAGCTCAACCAACATGAAGTTGAAGGATTCGCTGAGAGACTGTATTTCGTCACCCGTCTTTATCTCAATGTGCTGATTTTCAAATTTGCTCGTTTTAGTAATTTCTTGAGTAAAGGCAGTCAGCTTTCCAACGGGCTTTGTAACCATCTTTCTTACGAAGAAGATGTAAACGATAATGGTAATACCGATAATCGCAAAGGAGATAAGAAGCATATTGATAAGGAAGGAGTTGAGGTATGCTCTCACTTCACTCATATCGAGTATGTACTGAATTTCTGCGATTGCGTTTCCGTTCTCGTCAAGGATAACCGAAACACCCGTGTAGTTATATCCGTAATCGTTATCGGTAACGAGCGGTTCGTCGATACCTTTATTATCTCTGTATCTTTCCCAAATGGTGATGTATTTTTCCATATCTGCCGGATCATCGGGATTTGCGGCATCCACGTAGAGAATATCACTGCCGTAAGGGAGCTGGTTGGCAGGATCGTCGCCCATTTCCTCAACCATGGCGTCAATATAGAAGCAAACGCTGTCCTCATCCGGAACTACAAGGGAAAGGAAGGTAATATCACCGTCTTTTTTCAGCTTATTAAAAAGGTCGTACATTTCCTTGTATTCGGGAGTCTGATCTCCACCTTCTGAGAGAATCGTTTTTACGTCATCAACATCAAGCATAGCAGCGATTGCATTACTGTTGGTCATGACGCGGTCGGCGTACATATCCTCAAGGTAGGATTTCGAGGTTGCATAACTAAATAGCGATACCGCAATCGTCAATACAAGTCCGACAATTCCAAGGGAAATGATAAATTTGGGCAAAAGTTTAAGCTTCATTGTTTTTCTCCTCATTCAGTAATTTATAATAAACCTCGGCATCACACACACATCTGCCGTGACAATAGGGACATATCAGTTTGGTATCATCATACCAAACCTTTTTTGCTTCTACTAAGAATTTGAAATCACAGTTTATCAAAGTTCGCTTCAGCGGTACAAAACCGCCCGGTTTCCAACAAACGATAAACACCGCTTCTGTGGAAATAGACCGAAGATCTTTCAAGATGAACTGTATCATATAAGCCGCAAGCCCATTTCCTCGGTATTCATTTTTTAGTCCTACCGACTGTATCTTACCAATTCTTTTTTCCCCCTGTTTGTAAACCGAGCGAAACAGCTCCACTTCAAGCTTTGCGTATTTTGCTATGTATGCTTCATCGGTAAGATAGTAATATATATATCCAACGGTTTCTTCTTTCTCGTTTTTCAGAAGATAAAAGAATCTGTCCTCGGCATCAATCGCTGCGGCAATTTCCTGTTTTGAATACAGATTTTTACCAACGCAGGCATCACATAAAAGCTGCGCCTCGTCTATTTCCTCTCTTAACAACGGTCGAAGACTAAACACCGTTCCGTTTTCAAGTGTAAATTTATGTATCATGATTGCTCCTCGTACATGTCAGAAACTTCATTCCCATAGAAATTTCCGACTTTTCCTGTAGAATCAGACGTTTCAAAATTTTATATTTTTCATCAATCCAAAGAGCCCATTTTTTATAATCCTCATTGTCGGGCTCCAACAAACT
This sequence comes from Clostridia bacterium, assembly GCA_017632155.1. Next base: position 2,816 of record JAGBRZ010000013.1, on the reverse strand, counting down.
CAAAAGCTTCACATCTTCGGGAAGATAGCTGAAAAAGGTTGTGAAGATCGCTTTTTTCTTTTCTTTCTCCCCGATCCCCGCAGAAATGGAATCCTGCCATACACGGATATTTTCATATCCGCATTCACAAAGAGTTTCACAGATATACCGACCAACCTCTCGATTGCCGGAATATTTATCTTTTTTCAGAATATCAAAGTATTCGCTAAGCAGACCGCTTGTATCATTACTAAGTGTTGAAGCACTGTCATTTGCTTCAATAATCAATATTTTCCCGTTTTCGCTCAAAAAAGGTTGAAGTGCGCATAATAGTTTTTTCGTATCCTTTAAGTGCATCAATACGAAAGAAAGATAAATCACGTCAAAGGAACGAATGGTTTTTTCAGACATTATTTCCCGTAGCTTGTTCGCAAAGTCCGGGGCTTCCACATCGAGCTGATAAAAGGAACAACGCGCGTTTCCATACTTTTTTTGAGCTTTTATCACAAGGTCTGCATTATATTCAAGTCCAACTACCTTTGAGACTGTATTTGAGGAAAATCGTTCAACCGTTTTTGAGCCATCGTTGCAGCCTATATCCAAAACCGTTAGCTCCTGCCCCTCGGAGAAAATTTGCGCGAAAATAGGATCCTCGTACGCTGACAGTAAGCTGTTTTGCACACGAAGTCTTTTTATTTCATTTTTCTCTCCAAAAACAAGTTGACTCTGCACGGTTGATTCTCCTTAAATAACCATATAAAGGTAATTAAATATCATTTTGCGCTGATAGTCGCAATATTTTGTTTTCTTTTGAATGAGCGTCAGTACACCCGAGTCTATCTCGTCGCCGTCAGACTCAAATGGGTTATATGAACTGACGTTATCACGGATGCGAAGAACGTAATCTCCGTCCTTTTCCATCAGCTTGATTGAAACGTAGTAGTTTTTGTTTTTCTTATTTCTATCATCAAGCCCAAACTTAATGACATTCAAAAGCAGTTCCTCACATACAAAATTGATAAAGAAGGACTGCTTCATACCGATCTCCCATTCTTCGCAAAGGGCTTCGAGATCTCCCGAAATATGTGTCATACTTTCGGTTTCGATCAGATAACTGCGCTCAAAGCATTTACCTTTCAATCCGTATTTTTCGGATACGTATTTCCTTGAAGAACGAAGAATTGATACCAAAATAACAATCAGAGTACAAACAACCTCAGTACAGATATACGAGATTGCAAGACCGAAAATATTGACCCCCGGAATAAGCAATACGCCCACTGCAAGCAGCAAAATACAATTTCGAATTGCGGACATAACACCCGCAAGTCTCGCTCTTCCGATGGACTGCCAAAAGGCTGTGATAACCGTATTGATTCCTGTAAACACAATGCTGATTGCGAATATTCGCATAGCTTCTGCCGCACTCTCAAGTGCTGCCGCATCTCTGATTCCGAAGAACCATACAAGAGCGTTTGAGAATACAGCACAAAGAAGTGCAATGAATCCGCCGCCGATAACGGCAACTGAAAGTGCCTTTTTCAATACAGTAAAAATACCTTTCTCATCTGACTCTCCGACGAAAAATGCCGTTACAGTGGAAAGTGCGTTTGATGTTCCGTCGAATACACCAACGGGAATCATACTAATCGTATAAATTACGCCGTAAATACCCACATAGGTCGTGCCCATATCTCCACCAAAGTACAAAAGCAAAGCGTTAAACACACGCATAACAATGGCGATAAATATGTTTGCTGAACCTACACCAAAACCGTTGTAAACAATTTTCTTTATATCCGATAGACAAGGCAAAGACACTCGAAGTGTCAATAATCTTTGTTTTTTCAAAAAATGTGTGAGCAAAACAAGGACGCCTAATCCCTCCGCAATACATAGAGAAGCAGAAGCTCCGATGATGCCAAAGCCAAGTACCTTCATAAACAGGAAATCCAAAGTCAGATTTGTTCCAATCACGACAACAGATGCAATTGTTGCAAGTCTCGGATTACTGTCCGTACGAACAGATACTGAAAGGATATGGTACATAACGAAAGCAGGCGCTGCCCACATCACAACAGTCAAATACTGCTCCGCAAGGGGATAGAGTTCCTCAGTGACACCAAGCAAAGTGAAATAGGCATCCTTAAAAAGAAGCGGAGAAAGGCTGAGAAGTCCTACAATCAAGCCGAGCCCGATCTGTGAATGGAACAATGAATTTGCTCCATTCACATCAGATGAGCCCAAAAGTCTACCAATATGTACGTTTGCACCAACACCAATGGTAAGTCCTAACAATGCGTATAGCAAGAAAACAGGTGTGGAAAGGCTGGCAACGGCAAGACCGTTGCCCCCAATCAGATTATCGATAAACAGCGAATCCATTATTGTACAAAGGGTAACCGTCAAAGATGCGGAAATTCCCCATATTAAAAAGTATCTATATGCGTTACCCGCAAATCTTGTATCCATTGTTACCTCCGTTTGGTTGTCAAAAATTTTATTTCGCGTTTATCCAATAATTATTCGATGGTCAGAATATCAATAAATCCTGTTACTTCAAAAATTTCGTTAATGGTGTCGTTTACGTTCTTGATGATCATTTCGCCCTGCTTGTTCATAACCTTCTGTGCCGCGAGAAGAACACGAAGTCCTGCGGAAGAAAGATACTCAAGTGCGGCAAAGTCAAGCACGAGCTTTTCAATGCCGTTAATGCTCTGCTTGAATTCTGCTTCAAGCTGGGGTGCGGTGGTGGTGTCGAGTCTACCGACTACCTTTACGTTAAGTTCAGTTCCGTTAAGATTCTTTTCGATAGTCATGATAAATTACCTCTTTCT
>JAGBRZ010000105.1 GCA_017632155.1 Clostridia bacterium | reverse complement strand
GGAATGTTTCGTAAAGTTTACCTGTCTGCTCGCTGATCTCACCGTCGGGGATCTTTCTTGCAGAGCGAACGATGAAGATGAAGGCGCCGACGGCGATAAGAGTAAGACCTGCGGGGGTCATAATATAACCCGGTATGCCACGGGTGTTTGCGAGAATTACCACCATCAAAAAGCCAAGACCGAAACAAGCCGCAGAAATGATGATAGGAAGTGTACTGAGATGCTGAGAAAAATACTTTTTGTTGCGTTCGTAGTTCATGGGAGTAGAGAACCTTTTTAGTAATTATAGATTTTTATTTTTTGTCGATAGGCTCGACAACGAGCACGCCGGAGGGGCCCACAGCCACAACTCTTACAAAAGAGCCTGTTTTGAGCTGCTCACCCGCGGTAGTGATAGCGGTGAATTCGCTGAATTTTTCCTGAACGGTAAGGTTTACCTTGCCCGAGCCGTTTCCGGTTGAGGGAATCGGAATATAGACCTCGCCGATCTTGCCAACGCAGTTTTCGATATCAATGTTGCCGCTCGACTGCAGTCTGTATACCGCACGCATAAGATACGCCATACCGATGAGAGTTGCAACGCCGCAAAGAATTGCGATAGCTATCGAAACGCCCTGGGGAAGCGATGTTTCAAGGAGCGCGACCGCAACCCAACCGGTGATACAGAGCATAGAGGTAACGCCTCTGACGCTGAAAATTGCAAGACCGTCATCGGGAACTTCAATTCCGTCATCGATGTCAACGTCCGCATCCGCACCGCCGTCACCGCCGATGCCGATAAGCATAAGTACGGTCTGAATAACGATAAGAAGGGTCGAGGGGAGAGCGATAAGTGCAAATATCTGCTGGATAAGCAGAAGTTCATTCCACCAATTAATCATAAGTTATCTTCCTTTCCGTGTGAAAATGCAAAGGTGGTTTAACTGTGCATCAACTTATCGACCATGGCATCGGAATGTGACTTGATGATCGATGCGTAGTATGCGATGATGATGATCTCGAGGGCGGTGTTGAGTCGTCTGCGCGCGCCCGAGACCTTTTCCTCGTATCCCGAGGTGATCTTTTCAATGGTATCTTTCAGCGTTGTGCTGTCGGGAGATATCTCTCCGGCATGCATCAGCTTGTCGAGAATACGGCAGATGTAGTCGTAAAGCTGCGAATCGCGGATGATGTCGTCGGATTCGTCGTAAACACGTCCGTTGATATAGGAAACGAGAAACGCGATCTTGTCAAGCTGCATGCAGGAGCGAAGCATATTAATAATAAGAATATGCGCGACCTGATCGATATTATAACGCTTCAGCCTTGCGTTGGCGACCCATCCTCTCTTTGTCCAGTTCTGAAGGGTGGAGCCGTCAATGCCCGAGATCTCGCGGATCTGCGTCAGCATAACGCCGTCCGAAATGTAAAAGATCTTGTTAAGGAATTCAAGACCTGTAACGTCCCCCATATCTTTACGGTTGAGTATTGTACCGGGGATAAGTTCTTCGTTGATTTGAAGGTTCATTATTTATTGCACTCCTTTCCGAATATTTTATCTTCTGAATTTATTATATCACACGGTCAGATGATTGTCAATAGGAATTTGGAATATTTTTGTGGATTTTTTATGATTTTTTGATTTTATAGTCCGAATACACGGGGAAGATCGCCGATGGATTCAATATCGGCATCGGGGATATCGAATTCGCTTTCGGGTGTTCGGTTGCGGAAGAATCCTTGACGGAGTCTTACTGTCATCATACCGAGCTTCTTGGCGGGACGAATGTCGTTGTCAATGCGGTCACCGACCATACAAGCTTCCTCGGGAGCGCACCCGACGGCAGAAAGAGCCGAAAGAAAGAGATCGGGTGCGGGCTTAGAACGCCCCATCTCCTCGCTTGAATAAACGATGTCGATATACTTCATCAATCCGTGCTGCTGAAGTCTGTGCGCGGAGCCTCCGCGCTGATTTGCGATAATGCCGAGCTTGTATTTTTTCGAAAGTCTGCGCAGACACTCCTCGGTTTCGGGGAAGGGAGCTTCGAGCGCGGGATTATAGGGATATTTCTTTTTGGCGCCGTATTTCTTTGCGACTTCTCCAAAGGGGCTTCGCGCACCCTTTGTGCCGAAATCTATCATTTCCGCAAGCATTTCTTCGACGGGCGGGCAGGTCTTGCCCATTTCCGCAAGCTCTTCGGTCACTTCTTCAAGGCGTGCGATATGAACCTCATCCTCGTCAAGCAACGTGTGACCCATATCAAAGAATATCCATTTGATTTTTGATCGATCCATTTGTCATACTCCTTTGAGTTTATCTTATATATTTTATCATAAATCCATTTTAAAGACAAGATTTTTGCCGAAAAAAGGAGTGTTTTTAATGAAAAATAGCTCAAGATCCGAAAGGATACTTCGAATAGGTATCCTGCCCGCACTGATATTTTGCATAATGCTCGTCTTTCAGCCTGTGGGAGTAGTGCTTCCGGCTCTTGGCGGCGCGATTGTTCACGAATGCGGACATCTGATGTCTGCGGCACTTCTCGGCATCCCCCTTCGCTCACTTGACGTCGGACTTTTTGGTGCTTCACTAAAAGTTCGCGGCTCTCTGATCTCATACCCGAAGGAATTCCTTCTTTGTGCCGCAGGCCCAGCAACGAATTTTCTTTCCGCACTTGCTGTATTCATCTTTTCCGATCACCGCGGATATTATAGCGAATTCGGTGAATGGTTTTTGTCAGTTTCGGTAATGCTTGGACTTCTTAATCTCATTCCCGCCGAGGGATTCGACGGCGGAAGAATGCTTTCTGTCGTGCTGACGTCGATTCTCGGTCCGCGGATATCTGCGAGAATACTTTCTGTGACCACTTTTTTGAGTATAGTAATTCTTTGGATGTTTTCGGTCTACCTTCTCCTGCGGTACGGCACGTCACTCAGCCTTTTTGTTTTCACACTGTCGCTTTTTTATCGCCTTTTTGTGGAAAAGACTTGACGGCGTTCCTTATGGCGTGATATAATAAAATTAACCAATTGTAAAACTGCGTTTTACAATTGATACGCGTGCTTATCGCCGCTGCCAAAATCAAAGATTTTGACAGCTCCCCTCGGCGCGCGGGCTCGCTTGGCTCGCCTCAAAGGTGTTTTTTCGGTCGGCAAAGCCGCCGAAAAAACAGATTTTATTATATTTGCTTTATTTTCAATGAACTGTGATATAATAAAAATGAAAAAGGAGAAGTAAAAATGGCTTTTGAAATTGAAAGAAAATTTTTAATTGAATATCCCGATTTGGAAATTCTCGAAAAGTATCCGAAAAGTGAGATCGCGCAGACCTATCTCAAAACAAATGACGGTTTTACATCCCGCGTCCGCGCCCGCACGACTGACGGCGTGACAAAGTATATTTTTACAGAGAAAAAACGAATAAACGATCTTAAATGCATCGAAAACGAGCGTGAGATCTCCGCTGACGAATATAAAGAGCTTCTGAATCTTGCCGACCCGGAGCGAATGACCGTGTATAAAACCCGCTATTGCGTGCCTCATAACGGCAGAGTTGTCGAGGTCGACGTTTATCCTTTTTGGAGCGACCGCGCCATTGCCGAGGTTGAGATGGAGGATGAATCCGAAAAAGTCGCGCTCCCCGATTTTATCAAGATCATTCGCGACGTCACGGCGGAAAAGGCATATAAAAACGCATCGATAGCAAAAAAGATCCCTACCGATTGTTGACATCTACCAATAAAGTACGCCCGAAAATGACAAAAATTTTCGGGCACTTTTTTATTAAAATCCATTTACATTAAAAATTATTTTTGATATAATATATATAACTGTATTTGAAGGGAAGTGAAGAAATGAGCAGAAAGCTTGAGGGGGTGTTTAAGCTCCACAGCGATTTTGCGCCCACGGGCGACCAGCCTGCGGCGATCGAAAGTATAGTTGAAGGACTCGAAAAAGGCGAGCACATGCAAACTCTGCTCGGCGTTACCGGCTCGGGTAAGACTTTCACGATGGCGAACGTCATCGCAAGAATGAACCGCCCGACGCTCGTTCTGGCTCATAATAAGACCCTCGCGGCACAGCTTTGCACCGAGTTCCGCCAATTCTTCCCCGAAAACGCCGTTGAATACTTTGTTTCGTATTATGATTACTATCAGCCGGAAGCCTACATTCCCGGCAAGGATATGTATATCGAAAAGGACGCCCTCGTCAACGATGAGATCGACCGTCTGCGCCACAGCGCGACCTCGGCTCTCTTTGAGCGCCGCGACGTCATCATCGTTGCCAGTGTTTCCTGCATCTATTCCCTCGGTGATCCCTCTGAGTATTCCGAGCTCGTTCTCGCCGTCCGTCCCGATATGGAGATGGAGCGGAACGATTTTATAAAACGCCTTATTGCCATCAGCTATACGCGCAACGATATGTCCCCCGCGCGTGATTCTTTCCGAGTCCGCGGCGATACAGTCGAGGTCATTCCCGCGTCGGGCAACGATAAGGCTCTGCGCGTTGAGTTTTTCGGCGATATGATCGAGCGCGTTTCCGAGATCAACGTGGTCACGGGCGAGCTTGTCCGCCGCCTGTCATATGCCGCGATCTACCCCGCAACGCACTATGCCGTTTCCGACGACAAGCGCGAAAAGGCACTCGCCGAGATCGAACGCGAGATGAAGGAGCGCGTTGAATTTTTTGAATCGAATCATAAGTATCTCGAGGCACAACGCATCTCCGAGCGCACGAAATATGACCTTGAAATGCTCCGCGAGATCGGCTTCTGCTCGGGCGTTGAAAACTATTCACGCGTCCTCGCGGGCAGAGAACCCGGATCGACTCCTTATACGCTCCTTGATTATTTCCCCAAGGACTTTCTCCTTTTTGTCGACGAGTCGCACGTAACTCTCCCGCAGGTAAACGGAATGAGCGGCGGCGATACAGCAAGAAAGAGAAATCTTGTCGATTTCGGCTTCCGTCTGCCATCGGCATACGATAACCGTCCGCTTTACTTCAACGAGTTCGAGGAAAAGATCAATCAAGCCGTCTTCGTCAGTGCGACACCGGGCGACTACGAGCGCGAGCATTCCGAGCGCGTCAGCGAACAGCTCATACGTCCCACGGGACTTATCGATCCAGAAATTGAGGTAAGACCTATCGAGCATCAGGTCGACGATCTCCTCGGCGAGGTCAAGATACGTGCCGCACGCAACGAGCGAAGCCTTGTTACAACTCTTACCCGCAAAATGGCAGAGGATCTGACCGATTACCTTGCAAGCAATGGGGTTAGGGTTCGTTATCTTCATCATGAGGTCGAAACTATGGAGCGAACCGAGATCATCCGCGACCTCCGACTCGGAAATTTTGATGTACTTGTAGGAATCAACCTTTTGCGCGAAGGTCTTGACATCCCGGAGGTATCCCTCGTTGCCATCCTCGATGCCGACAAAACGGGCTTCCTGCGCTCCGAGACCTCGCTGATACAGACGATAGGACGAGCCGCGCGAAACGTAAACGGTAAGGTAATAATGTACGGTGACGAGGTGACCAAGGCTATGCGCAGTGCCATAGCCGAGACTAACCGACGCCGCAAGGTGCAGCAGGAGTACAATGAAGCACACGGTATCATCCCGCGCTCGGTTGAAAAGAAGGTCGGCGACCTAATCGAGATCGCGCTTCCCGGCGGCAAGGACGAAAAGCAGAAGAAACAGCCCGAAAAGAAGCTTTCAAAGCACGACCGAGAGGCTATGATCGAGAAGCTGACCGTCGAAATGAAAGACGCCGCCCGCCGCCTTGATTTCGAACTCGCCGCCTACCTGCGAGACAAGATCCGAGCATTGAGAGAAGATGGAGGAAAGTAATATGACTGAAAAAGAAATATACGAGAATAAGATCAATTTAATAAGCAATTCATTGAAAAATGATGTGAAACTGCTTAAATCGGGACTTGTATTCCTTGCCGCAGGTCTCCTTATTGCAGTTTTAGGTGCTGTTGCTGAATCTTTAATATGGCTGTTCTCATTGGTTTTCTTTGCTTTATTTGTATGGTGCATAGCTTTCTTTGTGGCTTTTAGTTCACGTGACACAAAAGTGTTAAATATGTTAAATTCTCTTGAAAGCTATGAAACTGAAACAAAAGAAATACATTGTTATAAGTACAATTACATTTCTGCCGCTGATAACCAAACTTCGGTTGTTTACGGAATTTGTGTGCACACAGATATGGGTAAATACTATTATCTGTTAAACGAAGGTTTTTCAATTAAGCCCGGAGCAGTTCTTCCCGGCGTGCAAGCAGGTGTGTATGAAATTGAAGTATATAGAGGAACTAACATAATTACGGCGTTTAATGCAATAGATAAGGAAATAGAAAAATACAATATAAATTAAGGAATTACAATGTCACAAAACTTGATAATCAAAGGCGCAAGAGTACACAATCTGAAAAACGTTGACGTCACGATCCCGCGTGATAAGCTCGTCGTGCTGACGGGGCTTTCGGGCTCGGGCAAATCATCTCTTGCATTCGATACAATATACGCCGAGGGCCACCGACGCTTCGTCGAGTCGCTCTCGTCCTACGCGCGTCAGTTCCTCGGTCAGCTTGATAAACCCGACGTTGATATGATCGAAGGACTCTCGCCCGCAATTTCCATCGACCAAAAAACAACGTCCAAAAACCCGCGCTCGACGGTCGGTACGGTCACCGAAATTTACGACTACCTCCGTCTGCTTTACGCGCGAATCGGCGTCCCGCATTGCCCCATCTGCGGCAAGGAGATCCGCCGTCAGACGGTTGACCAGATCATCGAAAAGATCGAAACGCTACCCGAAGGCGAGCGATTTATGGTGCTTTCCCCCGTTGTAAGAGCAAAAAAAGGTATGCACGAAAAAGTGCTTGCCGACGCCAAACGCTCGGGATACACCCGTGTCCGCATCGACGGCAGCCTCTATGACCTTGATGAGGAGATCAAGCTTGACAAGAACCTTCGCCACTCGATTGAGGTCGTCGTTGACCGACTCGTTATGCGCGAGGGTATCCGATCACGTCTTGCGGACTCCGTTGAAACCGCGCTTTCGCTTGCCGAGGGCAGACTTCTTATTGTTACCGTACCCCGAGAGGGCGAACCCGAAGAACTTGAATTCTCGCAAGCCTACGCCTGCGAGGAGCACGGAATCTCCTTTGGCGACCTTGAGCCACGTATGTTCTCCTTCAATAATCCTCAGGGCGCGTGTCCCGATTGTGCGGGTCTCGGCGTGACGCGCCGTATCTCTCCCGAAAAGATCATCCCCGATCTTTCGCTCTCTCTTGCCGAGGGTGCAATTCAGGTCAACGGCTTCAAGACTCTCGTTGAGGAAAGCTGGAACGGCCCGCTTGTCCTTGCGGTAGCAGAGAAGTACGGATTTGACCTTAACACACCCCTTTCGGAATACACCGAGGAGCAGATGAACATTCTTCTTTACGGAACGGGCAACGAAAAATTCCGTGTCACTCGCTATTTCGGCAAAGAAGGTCACCTCCGCGATGCAAAGTTCGAGGGAATCATCCCGATAATCGAACAGAGAATGCAGTACGGCGGTGCGGAAGCATACTACGAAGAATTTATCGAGGAAATCCCTTGCCAGAAATGCGGCGGCAGAAGACTTAACGAAATGGCTCTTTCCGTCACCGTCGGCGGACTTGCCATCGACGAATTCTGTAACCTTTCCGTCAGCAACGCGCTCAAGCTTATGTCGAGCGATACGCTCAAGCTCACTCCGAGCGAGGAAAAGATAGTAAAAGAAGTCCTCAAGGAGATCCGCGCGCGACTTTCATTCCTCGAAAGCGTCGGACTCGATTACCTTACACTCTCGCGCCGCGCGGGTACTCTCTCGGGCGGAGAAGCGCAGAGAATCAGACTTGCAACTCAGATCGGCTCATCCCTCGTCGGAGTACTTTACGTTCTTGACGAGCCGAGCATCGGTCTGCATCAGCGCGACAGCGAAAGACTCATCAACACCCTTTGCCGTCTGCGCGACCTCGGAAACACGGTTCTTGTGGTTGAGCATGACGAGGAAATGATGCGCCGCGCCGACTTCCTTGTAGATATCGGTCCCGGTGCAGGCGTACACGGCGGACAGGTAGTCGCCGCAGGCACTCCCAAAGAGGTCATGAAGAATGAAAATTCGCTCACGGGCGCATATCTTTCGGGAAGAAAGATGATTCCCGTGCCCGAAACACGCCGCCCCGGAAACGGCAATTTCCTGAAGGTGCGCGGTGCAGAGGTCAATAATCTTAAAAAGGTTGATGTTGATATTCCTCTTGGATGTTTTGTTTGCGTAACAGGTGTTTCGGGTTCGGGCAAGTCCTCGCTCGTTAACGGAGTTATCGACCCCGTACTTCTGACCAAGCTCAACGGCGCGCGCAGAAAGGCGGGCAAGCATATTTCGGTCGAGGGCATTGAGCACCTTGATAAGGTTATCGATATCGACCAAAGCCCCATCGGACGCACTCCGCGTTCCAATCCCGCAACATATACGGGCCTTTTCAACGAGATACGCACTCTCTTTGCGAAAACTCAGGATGCTATTGCACGAGGTTACGGCCCCGGCAGATTCTCCTTCAACGTCAAGGGCGGCAGATGCGAGGCTTGCGGCGGCGACGGCGTAAGATGCATCGAGATGCACTTCCTGCCCGACGTTTACGTTACCTGCGACGTCTGCAAGGGACAGAAATATAACCGCGATACGCTTGAAGTTAAATATAAAGGAAAGAATATTTTCGAGGTCCTCGAAATGACCGCTGAGGAAGGACTTGTTTTCTTCGACAGCATTCCAAAGATCCGCAAGTATCTCCAAACACTTTGCGACGTCGGACTCGGTTACATCAAGATCGGTCAGTCTTCGACAACGATTTCCGGCGGTGAAGCGCAGAGAGTCAAGCTTGCCACCGAGCTTGCAAAACGCGGCACGGGAAAAACAATGTACATTCTCGATGAGCCGACCACGGGTCTGCACACCGATGACGTATCCCGTCTTCTCGGCGTGCTCTCGCGCCTCGTTGACGCGGGCAACACCGTTCTCGTCATCGAGCACAACCCCGAGGTCATCAAGTGCGCCGACTACATCATCGATCTCGGCCCCGAGGGCGGCGAAGGCGGAGGCACGATCGTTGCAACCGGCACGCCCGAGGAGGTTGCAAGGTGCGAACGATCCTACACGGGCAAATTCCTCAAAGCATCACTTAATATGTAATATCTTGCGCGGAGCCGTCGGCTCCGCGCATTTTTTGATGAATGATGGAATAAATATTCAAATATTACTGGAAAAGTTTCAACTAAATTTGAAAAAAGGCTTGACATTTGCATAAATATGCAGTATAATATGCAAGCATAATCTTTAAACACATTTTTGAAAGGAATTAATTATTATGAAAAAGATTATTTCTCTCGCGCTTGCTCTCGTTATGATCTGCGGCGCAATGATCGCATTTGCTTCTTGTGAAAAGAAGGGTGACACACTCGTTATGGCAACCAATGCTGCATTCCCTCCCTATGAGTTCAAGGAAGGCGACAGCTTCGCAGGTATTGACGTTGAGATCGCACAGGCAATTGCTGAAAAGCTCGGCAAGAAGCTTGAGATTGCAGACGTTGATTTCGGCGCAATCATCGGCGGTGTTCAGGAAGGCAAGTATGACTTCGGTATGGCAGGTATGACCGTTACCGAGAAGCGTCTTGAAAGCGTAAACTTCTCCACTACCTATGCAACCGGTATTCAGGTTATCATCGTAGCTGACGGCTCCGCTATCACTTCTCTTGATTCCATCTTCGTATTCGACGAGAACGGCGATCCCGTATCTCTTCAGAATCCCGATATCAAGGTTGGCGTTCAGCAGGATACCACCGGTGATATCTACTGCTCCAGCGACGTTACCGGTTGGGGTCTTTGCGACGTAACCGAGGATGGCACCATCACCACCGACCGCGTTGTTCGTTACAAGAGCGGCGCAGAGGCTGTTGAGGCTCTCAAGTCCGGCAAGGTTGACTGCGTTATCATTGATAACGAGCCCGCTAAGTCCTTCGTTGCTGCTAACCAGGGCATCCACATTCTCGAAGGTGACAACGAGTACGCTATCGAGGACTATGCTATCTGCGTAGCAAAGGAAAACACCGAGCTTCTCGAACAGATCAACAAGGCTCTTGCAGAGCTCACCGAGGACGGAACCATCGGTAAGATCATTGAGAAGTACATTCCCAGCGGAAACTGATTTATAAAAGCTATAACCGGGTGTTGCACTTAGGTGCAGCACCCATGTTTAGCGTTAATAGGACTAATAGGATGAAAGAATTTTTTCAGGATTTTAAAGACGAATTCATATTGAACTTCGTTGACGGCAATATGTGGAAATGGCTTGTTGACGGTCTTAAGAACACTTTGATAATCACATTCTTTGCGCTTATCATCGGTGTTGTTATCGGTATTATTGTTGCAAGCATCAGATCTACTTTTGATAAAAACAGAGAAGTTTACAAAAGACAGGGCGGATTTACATACTATGCTCAATGGACAATAAATGCGCTTGCAAACGTGTATTTGACCGTTATCAGAGGCACGCCTGTTGTTGTTCAGCTTCTTATCTCGTATTTCATAATTTTTGCCAGCTCCAGAAACGGTATCGGAATTGCAATATTTGCCTTTGGTCTTAACTCCGGTGCTTACGTTGCGGAAATTTTCCGCGGAGGCATTATGTCGATCGATCACGGTCAGTTCGAGGCGGGACGTTCGCTCGGCTTTAACTATTTTCAGACTATGATCTATATCATAATTCCGCAGGTCATAAAGGCGGTTCTTCCCACTCTTTGTAATGAGTTTATAGTATTGCTCAAGGAAACATCTGTTGCGGGTTATGTTGGTATTATGGACCTTACAAAGGCGGGCGAGCTTATCCGCGGAAGAACCTTCTCCGCATTTATGCCTCTTATCGCAGTTGCGCTTATCTATCTTGTTGTGGTAGTTATACTGACCGAACTTGTAAAGATTCTTGAAAGGAGGTTGCGCAGAAATGAAAGATAATTCTGTTATCATCGAAACTCTCGGGCTGAAAAAGTATTATAAAGGCGAAGAGATCAAGGCTCTTGATGACGTAAATCTTCAGATCAAGCGCGGTGAGGTGGTGGTTATCATCGGCCCTTCCGGAAGCGGTAAATCCACATATCTGCGTTCTCTCAACCTTCTTGAATTGCCGACAGACGGCTCGATAGTTTTCAACGGAGTTGATATTGCTGATAAAAACGTGGACATTAACATCCACAGACAAAAGATGGGAATGGTATTCCAGCATTTTAATCTTTTTCCGCATAAGACTGTTCTCGGCAATATGACTCTTGCGCCCATCAAACTTTTGAAAAAGACAAAAGAAGAGGCAGAAGAGAAGGCAATGGCTCTTCTCAAGCGAGTTGGACTTGAAGACCGTGCAAGTTCTTATCCCAGCCAGCTTTCCGGCGGTCAGAAGCAGCGTATAGCGATCGTTCGTGCACTTTGCATGGAGCCTGATGTTATGCTCTTCGACGAGCCCACCTCCGCGCTTGACCCCGAGATGGTCGGCGAGGTTCTTGAGCTTATGAAGCAGCTCGCACTTGAAGGAATGACTATGGTAGTTGTTACTCACGAAATGGGATTTGCCCGTGAGGTTGCCGATCGCGTTATCTTTATGTGTGACGGCAAGATCGCAGAGGAGGGAACCCCCGAGGAGATCTTCACGAACCCGCAGAATCCCAGAACCAAGCAGTTCCTCGACAGTATTTTATAAAAATTTATGCTCCGACGGCGCAAAATGTGCCGCCGGAGCTCATTTTTTGCGCTATTTTGTGTAAAATTCACAATATAGTAATTGACAAAAAAATGCAGATAATATATAATATTATGGCTAATTTTTTCGGAGGATCTTGCTATGCCCCGTTTTTTTGTGTCAAAAGAGAATATAAATGAAGAAGAGCGCATTATTTCCATTCTGGGAGAGGATGCGTTTCATATTGCGCGCTCGCTCCGTATGGCTGTCGGCGATGGCCTGACCGTTTGTGACGGAGAGGGAAGAGATTACGATTGCACGCTCACAAAGATCCGCGACAGTGAGGTCAATTGTGAGATATTAAACGTTATTGATTGTCCTGCGGAACCGCCTTATAAGGCAACTGTGTATCAGGCTCTCGTAAAAGGAGAACGCCTTGACGTAGCCATTCAGAAATCCGTCGAATTCGGCGCATCCGCAATCGTTCCTTTTGAATCCTCGCGTTGTATCGTGCGTATGAAGGGTGAAAAAGAGGGATCGAAATCGCAACGTCGACGCCGTATTGCGGCAGAGGCGGCAAAGCAGTGCGGCAGAGGTATAGTGCCCGAAGTAACAGAACCCGCGTCTTTTTCCGATATGCTCGCAGAGGCGGCAAAATGCGATCTTGCGATATTCTGCTATGAAAAGGAAGGCGAGCGTATGCTCGGCACAACGCTTGAAAGTCTTCGTGCAGAGCCGCCCAAGAGCGTAGCCATCGTTGTCGGACCCGAGGGCGGCTTCTCTCCGGAGGAGGCAGAAAAGGCAGAGGAGGCTGGTCTTTCTCTTCTCGGACTTGGCAAAAGAATACTGCGAACCGAAAGCGCGGCAGCTTTCGTTCTGGCTTGTCTTTCCTCCGAATTTGAGCTCAGATAAGGCTTTTGTGCACTTTTTTGGGAATCTTTTCTCTTGTTTATGAAATATTTACAAAAAAAGAGCCCCAAAATTAGAAATAATATTCAAAACCCTATTGAAATTTAACAAAAATTATAGTAAAATATAGTACAGTATATACAAAATTACTACCCAAACAAAAGGGAATATCCCTTTTGCAGAAAGGATTGGATTTTTTAGGATGTCTAACAGACTGTTTCAAGGCGTAATTCATCAGATGAAGGATACCGTTGATCGCGTTATCGGCGTAATCGACGAAAACGGAATTATTATTTCTTGCTCCGAGCTTGTAAGAATTGGCGAATCAAGAGCCGCAGCGCGCGATAATATGTTATATGTTTCCTCTCTTGAATCCTATTGCAAGGGAGGGTATACTTACCGTCCCATCGGATATGGCGTCAAGAACGAGTATCTCGTTTTTGTTGAAGGCGAAGATAAGATGGCGGACGTGCTCTCAAAGATGCTTGCCGTTTCTCTTTCCAATATCAAAAATCTTTACGACGAGAAATACGATAAACGCTCCTTTATCAAGAATATCATCCTTGATAATATTCTTCCCAGCGATATTTATATCAAGGCTAAGGAGCTTCACTTCAACACCGATGAGCACCGAGTCGTATTCCTCATCAAATTCCTCGGCAAGGCGGATATGCTCCCCTTCGAGATGCTTCAGAATATGTTCCCGGATAAGGCGCATGAATACATCATCAGCGTTGGTGAGCGCGACATCGTTCTCGTCAAGGACGTAAAGCCCGGCACCGAATCGCGCGATATGGAAAAGATCGCGCAGAAGATCGCGGATACTCTCAACACCGAGTTCTATACCAAGGTAACGATCGGTATCTCCACCATTGTTGAGACCATCAAGGACCTTGCGGGTGCATACAAAGAGGCTCAGGTCGCTATTGAGGTTGGTAAGGTATTTGAAACCGAAAAGAACATAATCGGCTACGAAAACCTCGGCATCGGCAGACTTATTTATCAGCTCCCCACCACTCTCTGCGAAATGTTCCTTCAGGAAGTTTTCAAGAAGGGCAGCCTTGAATCGCTCGACCAGGAAACTCTTATGACGATCCAGTGCTTCTTTGAGAACAACCTCAACGTTTCCGAAACCTCGCGTAAGCTTTTCGTTCACAGAAACACCCTTGTATACAGACTTGAAAAGATCCGCAAGCTCACAGGCCTTGACCTTCGCGAGCTCGAGCACGCGATCACCTTTAAGGTCGCTTTGATGGTCAAGAAATATATGTCCACCAAAGGCCTCAAGTTCTGATTGAAATGATCGAGTTTATAAACGTAACCAAAGAATACAGCGATACTCAAGCCCTCCAAAACGTCAGCTTTCAGATCAATGACGGCGAGTTCGTTTTCATAATCGGTCATTCGGGTGCGGGTAAAACGACTCTCACAAAGCTTTTGCTCCGCGAGGAAAAGGTGACCGAGGGTAAGATCCTTGTTGACGGAATAGATGTGACAGCACTCCCTGCTCGAGGCATTCCGTATTACCGCAGAAAGCTTGGAATGGTTTTCCAGGACTTCCGTCTTTTCCGTGACAAGACCGCTTATGAGAATATCGCATGCATAATGCGTGCTGTCGGAACCCCCGGCGCAGAGATCCGCCGCCGCGTTCCCGCGCTTCTCCGCACGGTTGCAATGGAGAATAAGCAAAAGCACTTCCCCCGGGAGCTTTCGGGCGGTGAACAGCAAAGAGTCGCGCTTGCAAGAGCTATCGCAAACAATCCCGATATCATCATCGCAGATGAGCCCACGGGTAACATCGACCCCGAAATGAGCATCGAGATCATGAATCTTCTTATGAAGATAAATCAGATCCTCGGTAAGACCGTTATCGTGGTCACACACGAGATGGATCTTGTTGAACGCTTCGGTCACAGAGTTATCACTCTTGACGGCGGTAAGCTTGATTCCGATATCAACCTTGAATCTGCTGCGGCAGATTTCGAGAATGCGGAGAATATAGGAGGCGAAAATGAGTAATTCGAACGAGCCTCGCCGCTTCTATAATCCCTTTTACTTCATCTTTGATGCATTCCGCAATATCTGGCGACACAGAGTAACGGGAATTGCGTCCATCCTTGTGCTTTCCTCCTGCCTCATCCTTCTTGGCGCGTTTGGATTGCTCATAAGGAATATAGACGTCAATATGGAAAAGCTCGGTCTTCTCAACGAGATCGTTGTCTTTGCAGATTATGACGTCACCCCCGAGGAATTGCAGATCATCACCGAGGACATAAAGGCTCTGCCTAATGTCACCTACGTTGACTTTGTTTCAAAGGAATCGGGTTTTGAATCTATGAAGGAGACCTATCCCGATTACGCAGATCTTTTTGATTCGATTGCCGAAAGCGGAGATAATCCCCTTGCAGATTCCTTCATCGTTACATATAAGGACACCGCAGGCGCAAATAAGCTTGAATATGATCTTTTGCTGATCGAGGGTGTAATGAAGGTCAACAACCGAGTTGAATATGCCACAACGATCGAGAATTTCAAGAGCGGCGCATCCTTCGTCTTTATGTGGTTCATCGTGCTTCTGCTTGCCGTCAGCCTTTTCGTTATCTTCAACACGGTAAAGCTTGCGGTTCACGGAAGACGAACCGAGATCAGTATTATGCGCTTCATCGGCGCAACCAAGGGCTATATTATCGCTCCTTTTATAATTGAAGGCGTCACCATCGGAGCCGTTTCGGCGATCATCGCATTCTTTGCCGATATGGGACTTTACGGTTATGCCTCCAAGATGATGGATGGCGAAACCGAAGGAGTTCTCAATATGTTCTCCCTTGTGCCCTATGCGGATATGCAGGCGGAATTGCTTGTATTATTCGTTCTTCTCGGAGTTGTTACCGGCGTTGCCGCGAGTATCATTTCTCTTCAGAAGAACCTTAATAACTGATAATATTGGAGTTAATTTATGCAAACTAACAGAACAAAAAAAGCGTCGGTTCGCGCAATAGCCTTTATCCTGTCGCTGATTTTGCTCATTGCCGCAGTACCTGTAACAGCCGGGTCGGTATGGTACGACAAGGCTGATTATAATGACATAAAAACCGATGACCTTGAGGCAATGCGCCTGCAGCTCAAAGAATATGATAAGATGCTTGCAGAGCTTAAAGCCGACATCAAGCGAGCTGAAAGCCTTCAGGCAACAGCCGACGAAACGCGTGCGCTTTACCTGATGGCAGAGGCTGTGTATAACGATCAGCTCAAGGACCTTGAGAAAACAAGACTCTATTACGACAACGAGCTCAAACTCGTCGGAAAAGAGATTTCCGCCATCCGAGTTGAATATGATAAAGCGTATGCCACCTTCCTTGACCTTTTGCGAATGAGCTATGAGCAGGGAAGTGCAAATTACCTTGAAATTTTGCTTGGAGCTGAAAGTTTCACAGACCTTCTGGCAAGAATAGACAGAGTAAGCAGCCTTGTCCGTTACAGCGATACTCTGCTCAAAAATATCGACGAGCAGAAAACAGTGCTTGACGAAAAGTATCAGAAGCTTTTGAAGGATTCCGAGGCTCACGAGGCAGCAATTGCCGAGCTTGAAGCAAAGCAAGCGGAGATCGAGCAATGGAAGGCCGAAAACGAAGAGAGCCTTGCAGCGCTCGAAGCAGAGATAGCAGAGCTGACCGGCGCAAAGGGTGAATACGAAAATCTTTCCGCCATGCTCGATGCAGATTTCGAAGCCGAGGTCAACGCAGCGATCAAAGAGGAAAACAAGCGCCGTGAGCAGATAGCTATCGAAAAGGAAAAGGAAGAGGAGCGCAAGCGCCAGGAGGCTCTTGCCGAGGCGATCAGAAAACAGTCGTATCTCTGGCCGGTTCCGCTGGCATTTAACGAGCTGTCCTTTGAATTCGGTATCAGAACTCTTCCCGAGCTTGGCTATTACAAAAAAATGCATTACGGTATCGATATCCCCGCCTACCGAGGAACAGATATCTATGCATCAAAATCCGGCAAGGTACTTATAGCAAAATACCACACGTCATATGGATATTACGTTCTGCTTGACCACGGCAACGGTTATAACACTCTTTATGCCCACGCCTCTAAACTTTACGTAAAGGCGGGCGACTACGTTGATCAAGGCGCAGTTATTGCCGCTGTCGGAACAACGGGATCAAGCACGGGTAATCACCTCCATTTTGAAGTCAGAGTGAACGGCGAAAAGGTCGATCCGCTCAAATACGTTAAGAAACCCTAAGGTAAACCATGAAAAAAAGAATATCGTTATCAACAGTAATTCTCATTCTTATTGCGGCAATGCTTCTCACTGCAATGTCGTCCTGCGCTTTTGCCGATTCTTATTACAGAGATGAAAACGGCGACGTGCAAAGCGGCGGTGAGCCTGTCATCAGCAGTAAGCTTGAGGAGATCATCAAACTTTTTAAAACCTATTCCTATTATGAAATTGATGAGGAAACACTTTGCCGTGCAATGGTAAGCGGTATGGGCGTTGCCATCAATGACAGATATGCCGAGTATTACAATGAGGAAGAATTCGCGCTGATGACAGCAGAGAATCAGGGCGAAACACAGGGCATCGGTGTTACCGTTATCGAAAACCCCGATTACAAATGCATCGAGATCATCTCGGTACTTCCCAATTCCCCCGCACTTGCCGCAGGAGTTGAGCCCGGCGACCTGATCGTTTACGTTGGCGGAGGAGAGAATAAGGAGTCTGTATCCGAGCTCGGATACTACGCCGCTCTTGCAAAGCTCCAAGGCGTCAAGGGAACCCTTTGTGAGTTCACCGTTCGCCGCGGAGAGGGATATACCGAGGAAGTTGAATTCTCGATAATGAGAGATAAATTCACCTCCGAATCGGTTATGTATCACGTTTGTGAAACTGATGCCAAGGTTGGAATTATCAAGATCACTCAGTTCGATCTCACAACCCCCTCGCAGTTCTGCACCGCAATGGATTCACTGATTGCAGCGGGAGTTGAATATTTCCTTTTTGACGTTCGCTATAACGGCGGCGGCGACCTTGCTTCCATTACCGCTGTTTTAAGCTATATGTTGAATGAAGGGGATGTCCTCATCAAAACGCGTGACCGCGCGGGAACAGAAGTTGTGACCCAGGTTGCGGAGGTGAAATATTCGCCCACATCCGCATACTCCGCTTGCAATGTTTCGAAGAAGGATATTGCCAAGTACCGCGATAAGGTTATGGGCAAGTCCGCGGTTCTTGCAAACGGAAGCACAGCGTCAGCCGCAGAGCTGTTTACCTGTGCACTTATGGATTACAAGATCTCCAAGATCGTCGGAACGACGACCTACGGTAAGGGAAGTATGCAGACCATCTTTTCGCTTGAATATGCCGGCTATGCCGAGGCGGTAAAGATGACCACAAAAATGTATTTCCCGCCCATTTCCGAGGGATACGATGGAATCGGAATCAAACCCGATCTCGAGATCGACCTCGATGAAGCATTGAAAAATAAAAATATATATAAAATCACCGACGCGGAAGACAACCAGATTCAGGCGGCTATCGACCTCATCGGTAAATAAGGGAGAAAAATCATGGCAACAAAACCTATCTACTACACCCAAGAGGGCTACAATGAGCTCGTAACCGAGCTTGATTATCTGAAGAACACACGCCGCGCTGAAGTTATCCACGATATCGAAGTAGCACGCGGATTCGGAGACCTTTCCGAGAACGCCGAGTACGATGAGGCGAGAACAGAACAGGCGAGAGTTGAGGCACGCATCAAGGAGCTCGAGGACAAGATCCAGAACGCCGTTATCATCGATGAAAGCCAGATCGACTCCACCGTTGTTTCCGTTGGTTCCACCGTTACCGTTTTTGATAAGGCAGACGAAATGGAGATCACCTACGTTATCGTTGGTTCGAACGAGGCATCCCCCGCAGAGCTCAAGATCTCGGATATGTCCCCCATCGGCCGCGCACTTGTTGGTAAGAAGGCGGGCGCAACCGTAACTGTTGAGGCTCCCAACGGCAGCTTCGATCTCGAGATCCTCAAGGTTGAAAGAACAAAGAATAAGTAAGACGAAAGGCACTCAAAATGGCTGACATTATCAATAACGAGAACATAGAGACCCCCGAGGTCAACGTAGCCTCGGAGATCGAAAACAGAAGAGCAAAGCTCGCAAATCTGGTCGAGTCGGGAAAGAATCCCTTCGAGATCATGAAGTACGACGTCACCGCTTACTCGACTGACATCAAGGCAAACTTCGAGGAATTCGACGGCAAGACCGTTTCCCTCGCGGGCAGAATTATGAGCCGCCGCGATATGGGTAAGGCAAACTTCATCGACCTTGCTGACGGCAAGGGCAGAATTCAGTGCTATATCCGCATCAACGACGTCGGCGAGGACGTGTTTGCAGACTACCGCAAGTGGGATATCGGTGACATCATCGGTATCGAGGGCTTCGTTTTCCTCACCCGCCGCGGCGAGATCTCCGTTCACGCGCAGAAGCTCACCCTCCTTTCCAAGTCCCTCCTTCCTCTCCCCGAGAAGTTCCACGGACTTAAGGATACCGACACAAGATACCGCCAGAGATACCTCGACCTCATCGTTAACCCCGAGGTCAAGGATACCTTTGTAAAGCGCAGCCTCATTCTCCGTGAGCTCCGCGCATATCTCGACTCCAAGGGCTTCCTTGAGGTCGACACCCCCATACTTACCCCCTTCGAGATCGGCGCATCCGCACGTCCCTTTATGACTCACCATAACACACTTGATATGGATATGGTCCTTCGTATCGAAACCGAGCTCTACCTCAAGCGCCTTATCGTTGGCGGTATGGACAGAGTTTACGAGGTTGGACGCATCTTCCGTAACGAGGGTATGGACACCAAGCATAACCCCGAGTTCACCTCCATCGAGCTTTATCAGGCATACACCGATTATCACGGTATGATGGACCTTGTCGAGGAGATGATGAAGACCGTGGCAATGAACGTCTGCGGCACCCTCACCGTCAACTATCAGGGCAAGGAGATCGACCTCTCTCATTGGGAGAGAATGACAATGGTTGAGGCTGTCAAGAAGTATTCGGGCGTTGACTTCGACGCGATCACATCCGATGAGGAAGCAATCGCAGTCGCAAAGGAAAAGCACGTCGAGCTTCCCGCAGTAAAGACCAAGGGCGCGATCCTTGTTGAATTCTTTGACGCATTCGTCGAGGAAAACCTCATCCAGCCCACCTTCATTTATGACTACCCCGTCGAGAACAGCCCGCTTGCAAAGAGAAAGCCCGAAAATCCCGCATTCACCGAGCGTTTTGAATACTTCATCAACGCAACCGAATTCGGCAACGCATTCTCCGAGCTCAACGACCCCATCGACCAGAGAGAGCGCTTCGAGCGTCAGGTAGCCGAAAGAAAGGCACAGGACCCCGCGTGCAAGGCACAGGTGGATTACGACTATATCACCGCACTTGAGTACGGTCTGCCCCCCACAGGCGGCCTTGGCTTCGGTGTGGACAGACTCGTAATGCTCCTCACCGATTCCGCCTCCATCCGCGACGTCCTCCTGTTCCCCACAATGAAGCCCATTGACTGATAATAATTTCAAGGCATCCCCCGGGATGCCTTGATTTTTTTGCTTCCGCGTGTGAAAATTTATGCAAAGCTATTGCATTTTTCTGCAAAAGAATGTATAATTATTATGGAATAAAGTAGAAACGCTTTATTAAACCCTTTTGGAGGAAAACAAAATGTCAAAAACGAGAAACAAACTGAAACTAACGGGGCTGTTGCTCACGGTCGTGATGATTGTGAGTCTGCTCGGAGCGTTCTCGCTGACAGCGGGCGCGGCGGAGGCAGTAAGCTACGTTGACTACATTTGGAGCGAAGAAAGCAAGACATTATTAAGCGAAACGAAATCTATTGATACGTACACAGAGATCACCACGACAACCAAAGATATGACAAGTGGTTGGTATGTGGTAAACGATGAAGTCACGGTTGCAGAGCGTATGACGGCAACGGGAGAGGTGCATCTCATCCTTGCGGATGGCGCGCATCTTACCGCAAGCGTTGGTATCACCGTCAACGAGGGCAATTCCTTGTATATATACGGGCAGTCCTCGAATGAAAGCATAATGGGTAAGCTCACGGCGGTAGCGTCCGTAGGGAGTGCCGCTATAGGCGGTTATCATGATTCAGATACAGATGTCGACAATCATGCCGGAACCATTGTGATAAACGGCGGTAACATCAACGTATCTACGAGTAGCGATGCTGCAGGTATCGGTAGCTCTAAATCAATGGGTGGATATCAGATTACTATCAATGCAGGCGTGGTTACTGCAACCACCTCCAATGACGGAGCAGCAATTGGCAGTGGTAATAAGGTGCAAATAGATTCCGATGATCGTGGCACTGTCCATTCGATATGCATAAACGGCGGTACCGTAAATGCAACGAGTACGTCTGGATCTGCGGGCGCCGCTATCGGCGGTGGATGTATGTATGATGGCGGAGATATCACCATCACCGGCGGAACTGTGACGGCAACGAGTAGGTCTTATGGCGCTGCCATCGGCGGCGGAGAAGAAGGTGACGGCGGCAACATCACCATCACCGGTGGAAAGGTGACAGCAATTAATACGAGCAAATCGTCCTCCACCGGCGCCGGTATCGGTGGCGGATATTACGCTTCCGGCGGTAACATCACGATTACGGGCGGTAACGTCACAGCCGTTGGCGGTAATCTTTGCGCAGGAATCGGCGGATATGCAAATGCTGGCAATATTATTATCACCGGCGGAGTGATCAATTCAACAGGAAACGTAAGAGCCTGCGGCATCGGCGGTGGTGCTTCCGGTAAAACCGGTTCGATTGCGATCCTTACAAGCCAAGTTACAATTACGCAGCATCAATCTCTCAGTATGGGTGACATAGGCTTTGGAGAGGACTCTGACGGATCGGGCTCCTCCATGCTTTTGGAGGGTGGCACGGTTACCGTAACCGGAGCATTCACGCTTCTGATGGATTATACACTTCCCGAAGGTTATACTCTTGTTATTTCCGATGGAGCAAGCCTCACAATCCCCGCGGGCGTAACCTTTAAGCTCCCCGGTGAATATACTCTTACAAACAACGGCACGATCAATGCAGCCGCAGGTGCTGTCAATTGCACCGCGCATAAGTATGTTAACGGTGTGTGCGTTTGCGGATTAGAGTGCAAACACGAAGGCGGCACCGCTACGTGCACGGTAAAAGCGGTATGCACTATTTGCGGCACAAGCTACGGTGAATTTTCTCTTACAAATCACAGTTGGGAAAATGGCATCTGTAATTATGGATGTAATACAACTCATACCCCCCACGTTTGGGGCGATAAGAATGGTATCTGCACGGTCTGCGGAGCAACTTGCACCCACACCGGCGGCACAGCAACCTGCGTCGCGAAGGCGGTCTGCGACCACTGCGGCACAAGCTACGGCGAACTTGGCGGACACAGCTTTGATTCCGACGGCAACTGCACCGGTTGCCAAATACCTGCCGAGGCATACGTGAAAGCTTTTGATTCTGATGTTATTACCTATTACGCGACCCTTCCGGAGGCTCTGGCTGCGGTGCAGAATAACACTTCATGCGTTGGAGCTTTGGCGAACTATAATGGTGATTTTGAGATTAACGTTGACTTTTATGCCAATGGCCACACCTTCGACGGTAATATCACAGTCAATGATTCAATTGTAGATGGTGGAAAATTTACCGGTAAGGTGACCATCAACAACGGCGATATCAATAAAGCAACCTTTACCGGTAAGGTGACCATCAACAGCGGCTATATCAATGAAGCAACCTTCGACGGTGAGGTTATTGTCAAAGGTGATATCAGATTTCCAGTCGCAATTTTCAATAACACCGTTACCTTTGAAGAAAATGGCGAGATTTGGGGCTGGTACAGCAAGTTCTATAAAACTGTTACCAACAACGGCACCATTGGCGGCGGTGAGTATCATTGCAAGGTTATTAACAATGGTGTGATTTCTCGTGATGGACTGGAACATCCGATCTTCTTTGGCACCGTTACCAATTATGGCACTATCAAGGGCGGTTACTTCAGTGCTGAGCTGATCAATGCGGGCACAGTGGAGAATCATTGTTCCAAAGAAAACTATATCTACGTAGATAACTTCGAGTATGTCCAGGAAGAGGGCGGCAAGGTCACCGGAAACCACGTCCTGACCTATACCGCAAGCGGCAATGTCATCACTGCTACCTGCTCCGCAAA
This sequence comes from Clostridia bacterium, assembly GCA_017632155.1. The sequence goes on along the minus strand of JAGBRZ010000105.1, from coordinate 4,434 downwards.
GTGCGGTTACGTCTGCACCGCTACCGTCAGTGCTGCGAACACGACCTATGACGGCACCGAGCAGAAGACCGCCACCGTTACCTCCAGCGAAGGCTGGACGGGCGGCGAGCCCACCGTTTCCTATGCAAACAACGTAAACGCAGGCACAGCGACCGCAAGCATCACCTTGGAAAAGGCTACCGCAAGCGTTGAGTTCACCATTGCCAAAGCAGATCCGACTGTTGTTCCCCCTGCATTGGCTCATGGTCAAGTTTATGAAGGTCTAACCTTATCTCCGTTTAGTAGTCTGGGCTCCACTACCGGCGGAGAATTGCAGGTGAAGGTAAATGATAGAGGTTGGTATTCTCCCAATAATTATTACATTAGTGATGCCGGTACATATACCGTAGGCTATCGAGTTGTGGGCAACGAAAACTATAACGACGTGGAACCTGTGTACCTTACACTTGAAATTGCGAAGAGAGATTTCTCCAACCCCGATCATCATGTTACCGCTGTGTTGGATACAGAATCCTTCGTCTATGACGGTACAGAAAAGAAACCTGCTGTTACTGTAACCATTGAGGAGGACGAAGATGGGCTTCGCGGCGTGAAGGTGAAAGCGGATAATTATATCGTTACCTATTCAGCAAACGTGAATGCAGGTACGGCTACCGTTACCATTACCGGAACAGGAACCAACTGCACCGGCACGATTACCAAGACGTTTAAAATTACCAAGGCACCTTTGACCGTAACGGCTGAAAACAAGACCATGACCACAGGTGAACCCTTGCCGCCGTTTACCTACACCATCTCAGGCTTTGTCAACGGAGAAACCGAGGCTGTGCTGACTGCAAAGCCCACCGTAAGCTGTGAGGTTGACGGTCAAACAGCAGGCACTTACAACATTACTCCTTCCGGCGCGGCAGCAGGCAATTATGAAATTACCTATGTGAACGGAACCCTGTCTGTTATTGACCATCAGCACGCGTGGACTTACACCGCAGACGGTGATACCCTCACCGCAACCTGCGCCACCGCGGCTACTTGCCCCTTGGAAACCGCAACCATCAAAATTGCGGCAGAAGGCAAGACCTATGACGGCACCCCCGTCACCGCAACCCTGACCGGCTCCATCGATGGTGTGGTGAATCCCACCGTCAGTTACTCGGGTAATACCGATGCCGGCACTCATACTGCAAGCATCACCTTGGGTGAGGCTACCGCAAGCGTTGAGTTCACCATTTCAAAGGCAGATTCCACACTGACAGCTCCCAATGCTATCACAGATCTTGTCTACAACGGCTCGAACCAATCCCTTGTGTCTGCCGGATCCTCTACCACCGGAACAGTTCAGTATAAGCTGAATGACGGCGAATGGTCAACTAACATCCCCACAGCGACCGAAGCGGGCGAATACACCGTCTACTATAAACTCGTGGGAGATAAAAATCACAAGGATGTCGCGGAAGCTTCCGTCAAAGTCGCTATTCTGAGCAGATCTGCCGCAAATGCAGAGGTCAGCTTCAATGGCAACCTTGTCTATGACGGCAACGCCAAGACTCCCGAGATCACCGTGGTCTTCGAGCAAAAAGAACTTGTTCCGATGAAGGATTACATCGTTTCTTGCTCGAACAACGTAAATGCCGGAACCGCGGCTATTGAGATCACCTTCATCGGTAACTATGAGGGCAAGGTGGTCAAGAGCTTCACAATTGCTCCCCGCCAGCTTGTCATATTCTGGGAAAACACCAATATGATCTATAACGGCAACCGCCAGACCCCCACCGCAAAGCTCTTCGGCGTCATCCCCGGTGATGAGGTTGGCTACACCGTTTCGGGCTGGGGCAAATTCGGCGGCACTTATACAGCAAAGGTGGAGAAGCTCACCAATCCGAACTATGTTCTCCCCGCAGACGCTTCCTGCAGATTCACGATCGATGCAAATCCCATCGAGGTTGCTATCGATGTTGCGGTTGATATCTACGATATCATCCCCGACAGCGCAAAAGAGGCGGTTGCAAATGCAGCTATCAACGCGGCAGAGAATGCTCTGAACGATGCTAAGAATGCCGCCACCGAGTGCATCAACTCGGCTGTCGATCAGATCACCGATTGCGTATCCACCAAGGCACAAGAGGCAGCAAATGCCGCAAAGAGCCTTGCTGACGCTCTTTGCGAGCTCTGGCAGAATCTCTGCAACCGAGTAAGCTGTTTCTTCTGATAATAATATTTCAAGGCATCCCCCGTGGATGCCTTGATTTTTTTTCGTAAATATGATATAATGATTGTAAAGAGGTGTGAGTAATGAAAATAAACAACCATTATATCGAAAATTTCATAAAGTCGCATATGGCGCTGCTTGAGAACAACAATCTGAAGGAGTTGCCCGGGTTTGCTTTTGCGGAGCCCATCGTCGGCTTCAGCAAGGGAAGCGATGCGCTTTATGAATTTTATAAAAACCATATCGATCCCGATTTTTACCGCACTCCCGCGGAATGGCTTGAGTCGACTTTTGGGCATTCCTTTGATCCCGAAGAGATCAGCGTTATCAGCTGGTTTTTGCCGCAGACAGATGACACAAAAGAGAAAACGCGCGCCAAAAGTGATTGCCCTCCGCTTGAATGGACGATGAACCGAGTTCACGGCGAGGATTGCAACCGCCGCCTTGCCAAGGCTCTTGAGGAGCATTTGCGCTCTCTCGGGCTTGAAGCCGTTGCGCCGATGTGCTCCGAGGAGTTCTCTTGGGGCGAGAGTGAAAAGTTCGTAAAGTTATCAAATTGGTCGGAGCGCCACGTGGCGCACATATCGGGGCTTGGAACTTTTGGGCTTTGCGACGGACTTATAACAGAAAAAGGCAAGGCGGGACGATTTGGCTCTGTTATCGTAGAACTTGATCTTGAACCGACCGAGCGCGAATATACCGAGTATAACGAATACTGTATGGCAAAGAACGGTTGCACCGCGTGTATTAAGCGTTGCCCCGCCGGAGCCATCACCGAAAATGGACACGACAAAGTCCTTTGCATGAAGTACCACGCCGAAGTCATTAAAAAACTTGATCACGAACGCTACGGCTATGACGGCTACGCGGTCTGCGGACTCTGCCAGACGGGAGTCCCCTGCGAGAGCTGTAACCCCAAGAAAGCGAGGTAAAAATGAAACAATACGCACCCGGTAAAGAACCGCAATACGACCGCGAGGATGATAAGCTTCACGCCGAGGATATAGAATTCAAGGGCGGAATTCTCGAAAAGATAGATAACTTTTGGTTTTATCATAAGTGGAAGGTCATCACCGTTGTCGCTGCAGTTTTCCTTGTATTCATTATGTGCATTCAGATGTGCGGCAATGTCGCAGATGACGTCACCTTGATGTACGCGGGCTCGTCATATCTCACAACCGTCCCGAATAACGAGGAGATCCTTGCTAAATTCGAGGAAGTTATGCCATACGATTTTGACGGCGACGGCACCAAAAAGGTCGAATTCGCCGCGCTGAATATCTACTCAAAGGAGCAGATTGAGGAAAGAGAAGAGCAGAGAAAAAAAGATGATTCTATTGCTCCGATCAACACCCACATCAACACGCAGGAGTATACCTCATTCAACCGCCTTATGCAGACGGGTGAGTATTCCTTCTGCCTTATCGAAAAATGGCTTTACGACGATATCGCAAAGGGCGTTTTCTGCAAGCTTGAGGATACTCTTGGCGCAAAGCCCGAATACGCGATAGATTCCTATGCCGTTATGTTCTGGGATACCGATTTTGCAAAGGCAAATGCCGAAGCTTTTGCTGCTATTCCCAAGGAAACGGTCCTCTGCTTGAGAATGAAGAATTCCATTACTCGCAAAGGCTCGGAAACCAACCATAACAACGCAAAGGAAATGTTCATCGCGGTAATAAATTATAAGCCTGAATAAACAAACAGCACCCATTGGCGTGATACTCTTAACGGAGCATCACGCCAGTTCTATTCGCCTGCGGCGAGTGATATTGCTACGCAGAGATATTCGGCTTGCGCCGAGTGGTATTCGCTTCGCGAGTTTCAGGGCGAATAGAATATCACTGAAGCTGTAAGGTTTCAATATCACTGTTGCGGCAGCAATAATATCACTCCGTCGAAGTCGGAATATAACTCTTGTTTTCTCTGCTGATTTGTGATATAATATAATCAGTATTATAGGGGTATGGGCTTGGCCCTGTTCCTTGTAATACAAAAGTGAAACTGGCGATAAAGCAGAACGATAAATAAGAATTTGCAGGTGCGAATGATGAAAACTTTATATATGATTGGTGGCACTATGGGAATTGGAAAAACAACTGTGTGCCAACAGCTCAAACAGGATTTGCCGAATAGCGTATTTCTTGACGGAGATTGGTGCTGGGATGCAAGTCCGTTCCAAGTAACCGATGAAACAAAAGCAATGGTGACAAATAATATTTGTTATG
>JAGBRZ010000104.1 GCA_017632155.1 Clostridia bacterium | reverse complement strand
GGCCTTGACGTTCAGCGCGTGGCTCACGTGCTTTACACGCGCCGCCACATTGACGAGCGCCCCGAAACGCGCGAGAACCGCATCGTTTGTGCCTACGCCTTTGCGGCCGCCGAGCATAACGCCGACTGCGGTATTTATGAGTAGTTCAGACATCGTGGTTCTCCTTTATGAGTATTTCTGCCAGTCGCCCTTGATACCCGCGTCCTCATCGCCGAAGTGTTGCTTTGTGACAGCGATGCAGAATGGTTCGATCTCCGAAGCCCAACGTGCGGTGCCGACGCCATTGATTTGCTCCCAACAAAGCGGGAAGCCCCCCAATCCGTCGAAGAGTGATCCGAGCGTGGGTGTCTGTTCATATTGTGCTGATATGCGCCGGAGAAGCCACTTCCACCACGGCAGCGCAATACTGTTTCCGAGAGCTTTGTATCTTGCGCTGTCGGGAACTTTTCTGCTCTTACCGTTTTCGTCTATATAGAAGTTGTGTACCTCTTTGTGGCTTCCAATGCAAACGCGCTTGATGCACCTTTTGTACGCCGCAAGCATCGCGTCGTAATAGAGCAAGTAGTCGGGATCTCCGTCAAACCGCTCTTCGGCTTCGTAGACCTCGTCGGGAAGGTCATCGTCCTCGTCATACTCTGTGAACCCGCAGTTGTCGCGTGAAAGCGTTGTTTCGTCGATCAGCCATTCGCCCTGCTTTTCTTTCGGGATATAGTCATCGACGTTCGGTTTTATTTTATCGAACTTTTCCTTATCGAACTGCGTTATATAGTCCTTGACGGTTATCTCTTTCGGCTCACCGATTAAAGTCCAGTTGTCGGGGAATCCTTGCAATCTTTCGCAATCGCTATTCAAGCGGAGTTAATCTTCTAACTACGCTTGTTGTTGCACCACCTCCTCCCGTCCGTTCACCCATAGAGGATTTCCGTATTTCTTGTATCGTATATAGTGCTTGTTGCAGTAGCCATAACCCTTCGCCTTTGCTCCACATATCAAACAAGTCTTTTGCCGACGGTGAATTTTTGTGTGACAACTCCTGCAAAGTCTCTGAAGGTTGTCTAACGAATTGTTCAGAGGGTTTCCGTCCTTGTGATGCACATCCACGTTTTGATTGCTTCCGCATTTCTCGCAGCAACCACTCGGCAACAACTGACGCGCGCGGCGGTGTGTCGCCATCCAACTGATCCCGGTTTTCGGCTTCTCCCGAAACGCCGCCCTCATGCACTCCCGATTGCAATACTTCTGCCTGTTGTAGTGCGTCCAACACTCCAACTCCCCATTCGACCACCGTTTGCGCTCCATAGGTTTCCCACAGTATGCGCAATACCTTATTTCCCTCGGTTGTTTCAAGTGTTTCTCCTTTCGTACATACCGCGCCCGGTCCCTTTGCGGTCTGTGCGCCGATCTTTTCTTCTTCGACGGAGAAGTCGAACTGCGCGTTTTTGCCTTGATTGAATGACGCTCGGTCTCGACCGAGCGTCATTCCGCTCGCCTCTCCCACGCAGAGCGCCGTGTAATCGGTCACGCGATCTTGGTGGTCGCCAGTAATCGTCGGCGATACGTCGCCGCTGCCGTTGCCCCGCGCATCGCATACAAGCG
>JAGBRZ010000103.1 GCA_017632155.1 Clostridia bacterium | reverse complement strand
GCGGTTTCTGAGCCAATCGTGATGCCCGATACCGTCAAAGGAAATCTTGATCAGCGGATTGCATCCGATCTCCTTCATGCGGTCAAGCACAGCTTGATTTATGTAAAATCCGTTGGTGTTGAGTTCCTCAACGAACATTCCACGCTTGTAGACGCCCTCGATGATGGGCAAAAAGTCCTTGTGGCACATAGGTTCACCGCCCGTAATAGTAAAGGCGTTGATACCGCACTTTTGTGCTTCATCAAGCAGTTTTTCGGCTTCTTCAAGCGTAAATTCAGCCATCAGGGGCGAGTTATCCGATGCGTTGAAACAATGCAGACAGTTATAGTTACACTTGCCCGTTATCATCCAGTTCATTGCGGGAAAATAACGGTTGTCACAGTCCATCTTCTGCCACGGATCAAGGCAAGCCGCGCCCACCTCGCAAGCGGAGATCATTCTTCTTTGAACGAGGCGCTCCACAAGAGAGCTGTCGGCTATCTCGGTCTGCCCGTCACAGAGCGAGAGCAATTCGTATTCTTCTTTGCTCAACTTCTGTGCGTTTCTGACTCCCTTGATATAATAAGCGTGAGGAACCAACCACCATGAGCGCAACGCAATATGAGGGCTTAATATATAGAACATAAAACATCTCCTTGAATATGGCAAAAAATAAACCTTCAGGAAAAATCAATCATCGTCTGCTCTGCAGTCAAACTGATACCATCCGCCTGTCCAATGTCTACATCTGGCACACGGATTACCATCATAATAATAATCATCTTTATCGCCCCCAAGATATGGCGAAAAACTATCGCACTCATTAGGGCGAACATCTATATCATCGCCGCATCCGCCTCCGGATACATTGTCGAGTTCATCATCGGACAATTCTCCGTTTTTGTTTTGGGCATCAAAGTAGGCTTTGATTTGAGCCTCGGAGTAGTCAAGATTTATCTCTTTTACGATTTTTATGAGTTCTTCAGCCGTTTCTGCTTTTTGAGCCGCCATAAACAACTTCGCAGGTATTTTTTTCTTTTCGTTAGCAGGTTTATTGTTATCCATAACATTTTCCTCCTTAAATCTCATTAACCCTTATTTGCGGGATGGTTACAAAGCCAAAGTGCATCTTCGTATGTACAATGCATACAGGTATCACATATATGGGATACCATAAAATAAGATTTGCACAGATCATTGGTATGAGATATGCTGTGAGAGGGACAGTCATCAAACCGTGTAAGAGATGTCCACCAACATCTTTTGTACCGCCAATGCTTACAACTATTAGCAACGGTAGTCACCAGTCGACCGTCACTTGCATGGCAACCACCGCCGGAAACATTGTCAAGTTCCTCGTCGGAAAGTTCTCCGTTTTTTGACTGAGCCTGCACGAGTTCAAAATACGCCTTTGAACTTTCTTCAGTCAATTCAACATTGTTTTCCTTTGCCAAAGCAAGCAATTCCTCTGCAGAGTTGACTGCTTTTGCTTTTTCAAGCAGTTCTTTGCTCATTGTCATAATTGAATTTCTCCTTATAGTTTTTGTATTGTTTATCTTTTATTGTTAGCTTGGGATATCAGCACCAAAGTGCATCCTCGCCGTCCTGTTAATACGATTTAGGTAATAAGTGAAGCTATCTTTAATCATCAGTCCAATTTTCGCCGCCTTCGGGGTCATAATTTCGACGATTGGTGGCACTGCAGTACTTTTTTCCGTCGTATTTATAGCAATAAGTGCAATATCCACAACCACGCGCATCGCTGGTGTTATAGCTCTTTCTTTCGAAATTAGAACAATAGCCCCAGAAATCAACCTGCGGGTCATCGGGACCACAACCACCACCGGACACATTGTCAAGCTCGTCATCCGAAAGCTCGCTCTCCGGGGAATTCAACTTAGAGAAAATCTTTGTAGCATCCTCAATCGTCATTTCAATGCTGTTTTCCTTTGCAATTTCAAGCAGTTCTTCGGCGGACTTTGCCGCCTTTGCTTTTTCGATCATTTCGGGCTTCAAGTTTTGCATAGTTCAAGCTCCTTTCGATATTAACCGATAACTATGAACGTACAATCACCGAGATCGCAAATTTGATTCTTGCATTCTTTACATTTGATGCAATATCCTCGTCTAAACCCTTTGCTAACGATACCAATATTGTTTCCACAAGAAGAACAAGTTTCCCCACTTGTTATTTGAACCGTATCTCCAACGCCGACAGCAGGGTTGTCATTATCATTACTATCTGCGCACGCGCCGCCTGCAACGGCATCAAGGTCATCGTCGTCAAGCTCGCCACTCTTAGGGTTTAACTGTGCGAAGTATGTAGCCGCCTCGTCTGCGGTCATTTCAACGCCGTTGTCTTTTGCAAGAGCAATAAGCTCCTCTGCGGACTTTGCCGCTTTCGCCTTTTCGATCATTTCGGAAGTTAAGTTTTTCATAATGGGTTCTCCTTTTCATTTTATTATCTGCTCATTACAGCCTTGACGAGCTGGGATTTACGAGTTGCACAAGTCCCCCGCTAACGCCCTCCAACAAATCGTCGTCAAGCTCACAGCCATCTGTCCGTTCGGCGTTTTTTTTCTCTTTATCCTCCAACGGAGCTTCTGCTATTGGCTGATTCAGCGTTTCAGGGTTGTTTTTTTTCATACCCGCTCCTCCTCAATTTTGCATCGCAAGCCTCAGCTTGCTGATCGCTTGGTGCTTGATAAATTTCGCGTTGGTGTATGTAACGCCCATTTTTATAGCGATGTCCCGAAGGGGAATTTCGTGATAATAATACAGCACGATGATATCCTGCTCACGCTCGGTGAGGGTTTCCAAAGCTATGGCAAGGTTCTCCTTCAAGATTTCGTTTTCAATTTCAGCCACCACGCCATCGTCTGTGTCAGAGCAGAGAGCGTTCTCATCGAGGGAGAGCGCTCTTTTACTCCGCTCACGGTAATAATTGCATACTGTATTGTGGGTGATGGTATAGATCCAAGTGGAAAGGGTGGATTTTTCCTCGTCGTAGGAATCGAGAGAGGAAAGCACCTTGAGAAAGATCTCCGAGGTAACGTCCTCGGCATCTGCCGTGCTTGCCACCTTTCCTCTGACGTAACGGAAGACCTTTTCTCTGTATTCAAGATAGATTTTTTCCATTACG
>JAGBRZ010000102.1 GCA_017632155.1 Clostridia bacterium | reverse complement strand
TGAGCTTCACGAGCTTGAAGATGGCGTTGATTACGCAAAGGTTGCGCTCGAATCCATAAAAGCAGACTACGACTATATATTTATCGATTGTCCACCTTCGCTCGGTATGCTGACGGTAAAAGCTCTTTCCCTTTCAGACGGTATTGTTATCCCCATGCAATGCGAGTTTTTCTCTCTTGAGGGTATGTCGCAGCTATTAAATACTGTAAAAAGGATAAAGCAGCTCTATAACCCCGACCTACAGATAGTCGGAATACTGCTCACAATGTATAACGGCCGCCTGACCTTGACCGGACAGGTGGTTGCAGAGCTGAAAAAATACTATGCCGATAAGCTTTTCAAGGTGCCTATCTCAAGAACGGTAAGAATTTCCGAAGCGCCGGGCTACGGTGAGCCTATTTGCTACCACGATCCTTATGGAAAAGGAGCACTCGAATACGCCGCAGTAGCAAAAGAGCTTATGATGAGGATCTAACCCCGCATTTTTTGAATCGCGCAATTTGCTTTTTACACATTACCATTTTTTACCATTTTATAAAGGAGAATGTAGTATGCCTAAAAAGAAAAACAGCGGCCTTGGAAGAGGCCTTGACGCTATTTTCCTTGAAAACACTCTTGAAAAAACCGGAACAAACACCGAAAATCAAATCTCTTTATTGAGAATCTCAAGTATAGATCCAAAAAGCGATCAGCCGAGAAAAACCTTTGACAGAGCATCCCTCGAGGAGCTTGCAGATTCCATATCGCAAAACGGACTTTTGCAGCCTATTCTCGTAAGAGAATACGGGGAGGGAAGATATCAAATAATCGCAGGCGAGCGCCGCTTCCGAGCATCTAAAATCGCAGGACTCGCAGAAGTTCCCGCAATCGTTCTTGATAAGGACGACCGCAAGGTTGCCGAAATTTCTCTTATTGAAAACATACAGCGAGAGGACCTCAACCCCATTGAAGAAGCGATGGCCTACCGCGCGCTTGCCGACGAGTACGGTCTTACTCAAGAGGATCTTTCAATTAAGGTCGGAAAAAGCCGCAGCGCAATAGCCAACGCGACAAGGCTTCTCGATCTGCCCGAATCCGCTCTCGCAATGGTTGCGGCAGGGGAGATTTCCGCCGGACACGGAAGAACGTTGCTCGGCCTCAAAAACCGCTCCGATATTTACCCCCTCGCTAAAAGAGTAGTCCAAGAGGATCTCTCGGTGCGTCAGCTCGAGGACGAGGTAAAGCGCGCAAACAAGCCAAAACGCCCCGAAGCCGTAACAGAAGAGCCCCTCGTCGACTATTTCCGCGCACTTGAAGAGCGCGTGCAAACGAAGCTCGGCAGAAAGGTCAAAATAGAAGGGAAGGGAAGAAAAAAGACTCTTACCCTCTATTACGAAGATAACGAGGACCTTGACGAGATTCTGCTTTCGTTGTGCGGCAGCGATTTTATGGACGAAATTTAACATATCGGCAGCCCCGTGTCGCAATATACGCTCTTGTGGCACGGAGCGTCGACAACCCAAGCATTTTTTTCAAAAGGAGTACATTTATGAATTCAATAAAGGACTTTTTCTTTTTGAATTTGAATCAATACGAGAATTTCGGATTAAGCTTTCCGATAGGCATATTTCTTATTTTTATGACTGTGGTGCTGTGCGCCTCGGCGTTTCTCATCAATTACCAAAAACGCTACACGCTTGCCGTATTAAAGCAGCTTGCTCGTCACAAGGCGACGGACGAAAAGAGTGCCAAAACGCTTGGCGAGCTGCACCTCGAGCGTTCGCTCGGATTAAAATACGCCCTTGCCAAAAGCAGCGCCCTAAAGTCTATGGTTAAAATGGTGGGCGAAAAAACTCCGACCTACGAGGAATTTATCGAAAACTCGAAAAACAAGGACTACAAGGAAGAGAAAATAGATTTTGAGTCCGCGCGCTTTTATATTGACACGGGTGCGCAGGCAAAGGTCCAAAGGATAATGCAAGAGCCCGAGCCCGCGTGGTGGCGTCCGATACTCATGTCGCTATTCTTCATTGCCATCGCGGTTATTGTCGGAGTCTTTCTGCCGCAGCTGCTTTATTGGGTTAATAACTACGTCGCCGATAAATAAATATGGCTTTCAAAACGCACCCGTTCATTCCCGTGCGCCTAGCCGTAAGAGAATCGAACTCACAAGCCTTGCGTCGATAAATTTTGGCATCTTTCGTCGCATCGAGCCTTGTAAAGTCCGCACTTGGCTGTGAGAACCAAGCACCACCCGATATAAAAAGCACCCCACCGAGCGAATTACGCTACACGGTGGGGTGCTTTTTATGTTTTCAATTATTCCGCTGTCTTGCGAGCATCAAGATCGGCGTTCATTTTTTCAAGAGTCTTCTTATCAAGGTTGTAGACGAATGCGAGCGCAACGAACTGCAAAATTGCGCTGAACATATAAAGTCCCGCTACAAGCCAACACATATTGTAAGCGGTATCAGGGCTCTGTCCGTCAGTGCCGAGCTTTGAAACATAGCCAAGAGCACCCATCAGAAGAAGAACGATGGAGGGTCCTACGCCCTGCGCGAGCTTACGGAAGAAGGAGTGAAGGGAGTAAACCGTGCCTTCCTCTCTCTTGCCGGTCTTCCACTCGTTGTAGTCGATAGCGTCTGCCATAAGAGCCCAGGAAACACAGGTGTAAACACCCATTCCAATGCCGAATATAGAGAGTGCAACGATGTAAAGAGCAAGCGACGCAGTCTCATTAGGTATCAAGGGGAACACGAACATAAGCGCGCCACCGAAAAGAGATACAAGCGAGCCTACTACGGATGCTTCCTTCTTGCCCCACTTATCAACTATTTTCTTGATAAAGGGAATGAAGAGCATCATGGGAACGAAACCGACAGCCGCCGCTATTCCCGACCATCTTGCCTTACCGAAATAGGTTGCAAACATTATCGTAGTTGCGGTGGAAGCGGAGTTCATTCCGAGGAACATAGCCATTGCCGCAACCGTCGCGCCAACGGCAGGACGGTTTTTCATAAAGTTAATGAACGCCTTGAATACGTTGAACTTTTCACCCTCGTTTACCTTGATTGAGTTTTCGTCAGTGCGAAGAGTGATAGACTTTATCATAAACATAAACGCAGCAAAGCCGATAACGCCCATTATAATAGCTACCCAGAACACGCGACCGCCAAGTAGCGTTTCTACCTGTTTGCCGGTTTCCTCGTTGATTACGGGATTGCCGTTTGCATCGACCTCTTTTCTCCATATCAGCATAGGAAGAAGCACCATAGGCAGTATATTTCCTATCATAGAGCCGACAGAACGCCAGGTGGAGAGCTGCGCACGCTCGCCGCCATCCTCGGTAACGAGAGAAAGCATAGAGCCGTACGGAACGTTTGCGATAGTGTAGCACGCATCCCAGATAATGTAACCGACTACGAAAAGCAGTGCCTTTACCCACATGTCAGCACCCTTCGCGGGAATGAATACCAACGCGCCTGCTACGAGCAGACCTACCGCGCCAATAAATATGTAAGTTTTAAATTTGCCCATTCTGTACTTTCTGCGGTCTGCATCAATAAGCGATCCGATAAGCGGGTCGTTGATAGCATCCCAGATCTGTACGACAAGCAGAAGAGCAGAGAGCAAGCCGGTCTCCATCATCATGTAAACGAGCCAGAAGGTCTGAACAGTGCCCTTGAGTGAGAAGCTCATGTTACAGCCAAAATCTCCGGCAGCATACGCAAGCTTATCCATCATGCCAAACTTACGCTTGCCGCTTGCATCAAGCTTTGTTTCTTTTGCCATCTTTAACCTCTTTCAATTATTTTTTTGCATTCGACGGCAGCCCCGTGCAACAAAAAAGCCCGATATGAGGGATATAAGCACGGTTGTTGCCAACACCGGTATTCTCTGCCGTCGGGTTCTAGCAGAATTATTATACCTTTTATTTGTATATATGTCAATATATTAAAATGACATTTTTGTTAAATTTATCCTTTTTTAAAGGGCGCGGATTTTATTCCGCGCCCTTTTCTCTAAAGAAGCTCCTCGTCATATACCGCTCTCACTCCGCCGATAAATTTCGGTCGCGTGCGCGCCGCCACCACAAGTGCCTCTCCTATTCTGTTATTTTCAAGCCTGACGGGCACGGCAACTTGCTTTAAATGCATGCCTATCAGCGTCAGTCCGATGTCGATTCCCGCATCTGCCCGTATCTGCTCAACCACCACGGGATTTTTAAATACCCCATAAGCGTGCGTCGCCATTGAGCCGCCGGCCTTTGGCTGCGGTATTACGTTTACGGCGTCAAGCCCCGCCGCCGCCTCGCGCTCAATTACTATCGCGCGATTAAGGTGCTCGCAGCATTGCACCGCAAGATATATGCCATTTTCCGTCGCGCAGTCATAAAGCCCGCGAAACACCTCTGCCGCCACCTCGGGCGCGGAATTAGTGCCTATCCGTGCGCCTAAAATCTCGCTCGTAGAGCATCCCACGACCAAAACGTCACCTCTCTTGAGCTTTGCCTTTTCTATAATTTCCGTCATCACAAGGCGAGCCTCGTCATACAGTGCTTTTTTCATTTTGCTTCCTCCGACTTTTATAATACAGTGCTTAAAAATTCAGTTCTTGTCCAATAAATGTATAAATTGTAAAAATTGCCACTATATACCTGTAAAACATGCCAAGAGTCTACGGATTACAAAGCATCCGCCTCTCCTCGCTCTTATTTCTTTAAAGATTGCATATACCTGTGCATTGCCTGCTCCTATAACTATGACACGCTGCCCAGATTAAACGAATCAGGACTGTTCAGATAATTGATTCCAAAATGAACATGACCCAGAGTTTCTCCCTTGATATGCAGTGCGTTGGACTTCCAAACTCCGGTGCCGACAAATATAGCTGAATATCCATCTCTGAATAAATCCTCTATTCCAATCGAGCCGCCAATGTGCGCGTTTGGACGAACCTTGATGCCCTTCATTTCAATATGTCGGTACTGAATATCGTCAAGCACCGCCTTAGGCAACCTGAAATCCGGAATTCCATAACGAAGAACTCCGCCTATTTCGCTCTGATTTTCAAATATCGTAACTTTGTATCCGTATCTGGCGAGAATAATAGCGATAGTGATACCCGCCGGTCCTGAGCCGATAATAGCTGCTCGCATACCGTTCCATTCAGCCGGCCCGTTGGTCATTTTCGGTGCATATGTCCTTGATATATATTGCTCTATAGTAGAAAAATGTACCGCGGCTCCTTTTTTCGCAAGAACGCAGTTGCCCTCGCATTGCTTCTCGTGATTGCAAATAAGACTGCAAACAGTGGTTAGGCAAGAGTGAATAATCCGAACACGCTCTGAATCCTTAATTTTCAGCGCTTTCAGCACTTATCTCTCTTGCAAAGTCCGCACTTGGCTGCGAGAGCCAAGCACCAAAAACATCTTAAAATTAAGGCGCAGAGTTCTCGAATTTTTGAGAGAGCAAATTTTGAGAAGGACGAGGTTGAAATCTGAGATAATATGAGGATATTATGAAGATTTTTACCGATGTAATTCGCAAAATTTGCCTCTCTAAAACGAGTTCGGATTATTCACTCTTGCCTAGCCGTAAGAGAATCGAACTCACAAGCCTTGCGTCGATAAATTTTAGCATCTTTCGTCGCATCGAGCCTTGTAAAGTCGTACTTTACTGCGACTCGACCTGCAACGCCTGCGACGAGAGCAGAACCACTCCGGAACATACGGATGCAGATAAAAATTTCCTATGCGACGAATGCGGTGTCACCCTTCCAAATAACGGCATCACACGCGCCGGCGTGGGTACGATTGCCGGCATAGCGGATGGAGCTATCGCCGTAGTGGGGCTTGGCGGCTTCTCGCTCTTCTGGTTTGTAATCAAAAAGAAAATATGGAGCAACCTTGAAAGAATTTTCAAAAAGCAATAAAACGCACCTAAACGTAAAGCGGTGAGCGCACCTGCTCACCGCTTTATTTGTCCCATGCTCAAAATCAAATCCGCCACTCCCTCTCGGTGTGTTATACTGTTTAACTTTGTCGGCTTTAACGTGTTAGCTGCTATTCTCGGCGTGCTTCTTGTCTTGCGTGTTGTATACGGGATAACAAAGAAAAGGGCAGAGCCGTGCGGCGTTTAAGCATAGCTACCTTAAAGCCATATTATTAAAATGGGCACTGTCAATTTACGCGCGCACCTCTTTTTTGCTTAAATTGTTTTTCGTTTTACTATAACATTAGTTTCCTTTACTATAGAGTCTGCGGGATAGACACCGCGCAGAGCAGTCAACGGATATACGGAAGTATTCTTACCTATAACAGTTCCGGGATTAATTACAGAGCCGCATCCGATGTCAGCGCCGTCTGCAAGAATTCCGCCTACCTTACGTAATCCTGTTTCGTAATCTTGGTCACCGTGAATAACAACGGGCTTTCCGTCCGATTTAAGATTAGAGCATATCGTACCCGCTCCGGTATGCGCTCTGTTTCCAAGCACAGAATCACCCACGTAATTGTAATGCGGTATCTGTACCTTATCGAGCAAAATACAGTTTTTAAGCTCGGACGAATTGCCAATCACGCACCCCTCGCCGGTAATAACGCTTCCCCTTATAAACGCCCCAGGGCGCACCTCGCTGTTTGAGCCTATGATTGCAGGCGGCTCTATTATGACGTTAGGATATATTTTTACGTTTTCACCAACAAGAACACCGGTAGCAATAGCTGTATAGCCGTCTATCCCTTTTTCAATAAGCGACCACGCATATTTGTTAATCTTTGGAAGCATCTCCCACGGATATTCCGAGCTTTCAAAAAGCACCGTTAGATAACTCGGTGTTGTCGTATACAAATCTTGAGTTTTTACAAGCTTATTCAACCCCATGTCCCCCGTCCAGAATAGCTTTAACTATAATTTTTGCATATTCCTCGCACTTTTCTCTCTCTTCGTGCTCAATCATAACGCGTATAACAGGCTCGGTTCCGCTTTCTCGAAGAAGAGCTCTTCCGTTTTTGCCTATGAGCTTTTTCACCGCATTCAAGGCAGAAACAACGTTTTTATCAGTCATAGCCGCCGACTTATCTTTAACACGCACGTTCTCCAAATACTGTGGATAAAGCTTGATAGGAGCGGCAAGAGAAGAAAGCATACCCTTAGAGTCGCAAACCTCCTCAGTGACCATAAGAGCCGTCAGAAGTCCGTCGCCCGTTGTGGCATATTTTTTTATAATGATATGCCCCGATTGCTCTCCTCCGATTGCATAATCATTGTTCTGCATGCACTCGTACACGTACCTATCGCCAACCTGAGTCTGAACGCACTTAATCCCGATTTTGTCCAAGCTGTTGACAAATCCGCTGTTTGACATAACGGTGGTTACTACAGTATTATCATTTAGCGTTCCGCGGGCTTTCATTCTCTTTGCAAGAATGTATATGATAGCGTCACCGTCCACTATATCGCCCTTTTCATCTATAGCAATACATCTGTCAGCATCACCGTCAAAAGCAAAGCCAAGGTCGAGATGCTTCTCTACAACCATTTTTTGCAGTTTTTGAATATGAGTCGAACCGCAATCTTCGTTGACGTTCAAGCCGTCCGGCTCGTTTCCAATGACGTAAGTGTGCGCACCGAGAGCACCGAAAACAGAGCTTGCGATATTCCAAGAAGCGCCGTTTGCACAGTCAAGACCTATTCTCAGCTTCTTAAACGAGTTCGACACAAGCGAAATAAGATATCCGATATAGCGGTTTCTTCCCGAAGCATAATCATAAATGCATCCTATACGCGCCTTTTGTGCCAATGGCAAATCGTCGCCCGTTACGCCAAGAGGCTCTAAATTTCCGTCAATATAAGCTTCTACAAGAGCTATCACGTCGTCCGACGCCTTTTCTCCGTATGAGTTAATCAGCTTGATGCCATTGTCGTAGTAAGGATTATGAGAAGCGGTAATCATAATTCCGCAATCAAAATTATCCTGTCTTGTAACGTAAGATACACTGGGAGTTGTTGTTACGTGAAGCATATATGCATCACCGCCACTCGCAGTTATACCCGCTACAATGGAGTATTCAAGCATATAGCTGGAACGTCTTGTATCCTTACCGATAACGATACGCGGACGGTAGCCGCTTTTAGTACAGCCCGAAATCGAAGAAGAAAAATACCATCCGAGAAAGCGCCCTACGCGATACGCTTGCATTGACGTCAGATTAATGTTTGCCTCTCCGCGAAATCCGTCCGTACCAAAATATTTGTTTTTATAAGGTTTAACGTCAGAATTACGCACAACATCGATTTTTTCCTGCAAAAGCTCGTCACACGTAACGTCAAACATCTGTGCAAGCTGCAGCACTTTATCAATCTGAGGAACTGCCTGGTCCAGCTCCCACTTGGAAACAGACTGTCTTGAAACACCAAGCTTTTCAGCAAGCTCTTCCTGCGAAACATCAGCAGCGGTTCGTAGTCTTGCTATTTTCTGACCTATTGTCATAAAACTCTCCTTTTACCTTAATTTGAAAGCAAAATTGTTCATTTTCATTATAGCAAAAATAACATTTTTTTACAACCAACTTAACATTGCTTTTTTCGCAACCTACAGGTGCTTTTCGCAAAGAATTTACCGTTAAACCGGTATATGATGTAGGAAAACCTTTATTGTTTGCCAACCGCAGTTTGCTATTTAATCCGGGAACTTTTTCTTCTGTTCCGATTTTATCAAGCAGTTCTCGCTTCTCTTTCAATGAAAAATCACGCAGCCTCGGATAAAGAATAACTCCTTGAATTTCTAGCGAATTTGTGGTATAATATTTTTAGTTGAAGAACGTTATAGTACCATAAAAGAGGAGAAAGAAAAAATGTTAAATATTGGTGATCGCGCGCCCAACTTTACGCTTAAAGATAAAAACGGAAACGACGTAAGACTATCGGACTTTATCGGCAAAAGAATCGTTTTATATTTTTACCCCAAGGACAATACCCCCGGATGCACAAGGCAGGCATGTGCCTTCGCAGGTGCATACGAACAGTTCCAAAAAAGAGGAGTAGAGGTTATCGGAATCAGCCGTGACAGCATCGCATCTCACGTTAAATTTGCAGAAAAATACAATCTCCCATTCGTGCTGCTTTCCGACCCGGATCTTGAGGCGATTGGGGCATACGGTGTGTGGCAAGAGAAGAAACTGTACGGAAAGGTTAGCTTCGGTGTCGTTCGTACCACATTCATCATTGATGAGAATGGAATTATAGAAAAGGTAATGCCAAAGGTTAAGCCGGATACAAACGCTGCGGAAATATTAGAGTTTCTATGAATAACACCCAAAATCACGGAGATATATTATGAGAAAAATAAAAAGGCTTTTGCCGTTTATTCTTTCAATAATGCTTCTATCGTCCTGCGGTACTCCCGGCACTTCTAAAGTCACCTACCGTCAAATAAGCATGGACGAAGCGGTTAAGATGATGAAAGATGAGAAAAATTATATAATTCTCGACGTGAGAAGACCCGACGAGTATGCCGAAGGTCATATCCCGGGAGCAATAAACGTTCCAAACGAGGAAATAGGAACAACCGAAATTGCAGAACTTCCCGACAAGTCGCAGCTGATACTCGTATATTGCCGAAGCGGCAAACGAAGCAAAGAGGCAGCCAAAAAGCTCGCAAAGCTCGGTTACACGAACGTCGCAGAGTTCGGCGGCATCCTCGACTATAAAGGCGATATTGAAAAATAAGAAAATGCCGACGATCATAAAAAGTGCGCGAGGTGTGATATAACAAACTCACTGATAAATAAGAATTGGACGAGGAGATTTAAATGATAGATCTTACTGCTTGGGTGAATGATTTTTTGCAAAAGTTAAATCATAAATTTGAAAACCATGTGTGGTTTGTTGGATTGCAAGGAAGCTACGGTCGAGGCGAGGCAACCGAAACAAGCGATATTGATATTGTTGTGATACTTGATGAGTTATCCGCTTCGGATATTCAAAAATACAATGCAGCATTAGACACCTTGCCACACAGAGAGCTGATTTGCGGCTTTGTTTCGGGCAAGGACGAGCTTCTTAATTGGGAGCCTTCCGACCTTTTTCAGTTTTATTATGACACAATCCCTATACAAGGTAGTCTTGATGAATTGCTTGCGGTGATTGATGAATCTGCTGTTAAGAGAGCAATTAAAATCGGTGCTTGCAACATCTATCACGGCTGTGTTCATAATATGCTGCATGAAAAAAGCGAGGATATTTTGCGCGGACTGTATAAATCCGCCTCTTTCGTTGTACAGGCTATCGTCTTTCAGCAGACAGGAAAATACATAAAACATCAAAGTGGATTGCGGGATGTTGTTTCAATTGATGAAAGGGATATCGTTGATACATTCCTGAGTTTGAAAAATGGTGGAGCGGTAGATTTCAATTCGATGTCCGAGGCATTGTTTGATTGGTCAAAGAAATGGATTTCCGAAAGCAATTAAACAAATTCCAATTTATATGAGAGGTACTTATGAAGTCTTTTATTTGCAGCTTGTGTCATAACGGCATACTCGGTGGAGGTTTATACCTCGATAACACTTCGCTCACCTATAAGACAAACAAGCTTACAGTTGATAAGAAATATAAAAATTTAGTTTTGCCAATGAGCGAAATAAAGGAAATTGATTGGCAGTGGATAATCTTCCCTGTGGCAACGGTCTTTATGAAAAACGGAGAAACGTACAAATTCATTATTTTCAACGAAAGGCGCTTTAAAAAGTGGTTTTGTGAGTATTCTAAATAGATCAAGCTATAACAATAGGGCTGCCCTTTAAGGCAGCCCTAAGTTTTATTTCATAACCTTTATAAACCTAAACATTTCGTCAGGTCCTTCGTCCGAGCTGTGCTCCTCATCACCCGGCACCTCGTGCTCAGGCTGGAAATACTCGCACCAAAACTCGTCAATATGAAAACCGCATTTGTTAACGTAAAAATGAATATTGCGCTTTTCAAAATAAGGAGTGCAAGTTTCCCAAACCTCAGTTTCGGGGTGAAGAGCTTCAATCGCTTGCCAAGCACCGTAACCGATGCCCTTGGTGTGTTCCTCCGGAGAAACGAATAGAATCTCAAGTTCATTGTGATGTGTTTCCTTGTTGATTTTCAAAATTACACCGCCAACTTTTCTTCCGTCCACAACGATGCGGTATGTCTCGCTATCAGGCGAGTCAATGCAACGCTCAATGGTTTTACGTGAGATAATCTCTCCGTCAAAATCAGTGTGGTCGTCACGTTTACCAAATTCCTCTATTGCTCCGTATTTGAACGCCCATTGATTATCAAGGATAAATTGTTCGCGGTCGTCCTCGGTCAAGGGAACGAGAGCAACCTTTGTGTTTTTCATAAAAATACCTCCCAAAAAGAAAAAATAGAGCTCGGGTTTCGCAAATGCAATAACCCGAGGCTCACCCCGACACCTAATCCGGCAATTGAACACTACGGTGTTCTGCCTCCGGTGACAAATATTCTGTGAGTATTATATCATATAATTACAAACAATTCAATAAACAAATTCCAATTTGTCGAAAGGCTTGGAAGAGGGGTATTCGCCTCCGACGAAGATTTTTCGCCTTGACGCTTACAAGCGAGCTTGGTCTCACTGTGGTTCGGTCACGCTCGAGGAAAAACAACTCTTAGTTGTTTTCTAACACTCTCGCGCCGCTTCGCTACGCGCTCTACGGCTCAAATGCGAACCCCCGTGCCTTTTGGGCAAACGGTTTTCAAGGCGTTTGCACATAACGGATTTTAGAAGAAAATAACAGACTTTAACGGAAGTTAAAAGAGGCTGAAAACCCAGTAAATTCAAGGGTTTTCAGCCTTTTCTCTTCCTCAAAAATCACTTTTCCCAGACGCATCAAAGCTCTTCGCATCCAACACAATATCCAACGAAATTTTTAGATATTGCACAAGATTTTCGCCTCGTCTTGCGACTTTGGATAGCCACATTCCGCCCATTTTGAGCATCACAAACCAGCTTCAACTACTCCCTCTCGGGTGTTCATTGTAGCATACCTTACCCAAATTTTCAATAGCTTTCGCAACTCTATTTTACGATGAAAAATCACCATGCCTAAAACAAAGAATAACCTCACCCTATGGCAAAAATTTATACTGCCTTAAACAAAGAATAGGTTGTCAAGAGAAACTGAAAAAATAAAACTGGAAAGCTATGCATAGCAAGCACAAGTCATAATTTCTTCCGCAAGAAACAATACCCTAAAGGGTATATTCGATATTTATTTTAAGTTTTTTTGTAAAACTACTTGTCAAATCGTTAGAAAAAGTATATAATATTTCTAACGAGGTGATGGTATGGATAAAATAACTAACCTAAAATTAATACGAGATAGAATTAATCGCTCCGACATTGGTACGGTTTATGTTGCCGTTGATTTCGTTGACATCTCAGATAAGACAAGTGTAAATGCTTATTTAGCCCGTCTTGAAGCAGACGGGCTTATTCGTCGTGTTCTACGAGGAGTTTACGATAAACCGGAATACAACGACTTTCTTGGAGAATACGTTGCTCCCGCTCCCGATAAGGTTGCAAATGCTCTTGCACGCAACTTTGGTTGGACGATAGTTCCTTGCGGAGACACCGCACTTAACCTTCTTGGTTTGTCTACACAAGTTCCTGCCGAATGGGTTTACGTTAGTGACGGTACGTATAAAAAATACACATACGATAACACCACCATAGAATTTAAAAGAACAACAAATAAAGAGGTTTCCAAACTCTCATATAAAACGGCACTTACAGTCCAAGCATTGAAGGCTCTTGGCAAAGAGAAAATTGACGATATAGTTATAAATAGGCTGACAAAGCTTTTGACAGCTGATGAAAAGAAGACGATGATTGAAGAAGCCAAAGCCGCAACCTCTTGGATATACGAATATATCAAACTAATTTGTAGGAGCTGACAATATGCGTAATATTGCAAAAATAAACGAAAACGACAGAAAAGCGCTCTTTCATAATACAGCTGCAAAGATGGGTATGACCGATGCGATAGTAGAAAAGGACTTCTGGGTTTGCTATATGCTCGACTACCTTTTCCATCGTTGCTCATGGAAAGACCATATTGCTTTTAAGGGCGGTACAAGCTTATCTAAAGCTTACGGACTCATTGAGCGCTTCTCTGAAGATATCGATTTAATTCTTGATTGGCGCGTTCTCGGTTACGGAATCAACGAGCCCTGGGAGAATCGCAGTAATACTAAGCAAGATATTTTTAACAAGGAAGCAAACACGAAAGCAGAAATCTTTTTGCGTGATACATTCCTTCCTTCAATAATCACAGACTTAACTCAAGAGATTGGTGAAAGCATTAAATGCTTTATTGATGAGGATGATCCTCAAACGGTAAAAATCGCATATCCCAATAGCTTTGCCGACATGTCAATTCTCCAGGAGATTCGTCTTGAAATCGGTGCTCTTGCGGCTTGGACTCCTGTAAAGGTTGCTGACATCACACCTTATGCAGCTCAGGAATATGGAAGACTCTTCAAGCAACCTTCAACCGATATTTTAACCGTTCTCCCGGAAAGAACATTCTGGGAAAAGGTTACCATATTACATAGAGAAGCCTTTCGTGCTGAAGACAGACCGTTCCCGTCAAGATATTCAAGACACTACTATGACCTTTACCGCATGATGCAAACATCAGTTAAGGATAATGCGTTGGCAGACAACGATCTCCTAACCCGTGTCGTAGAATTCAAGGACAAGTTCTATCGTTGCCCATGGGCAAGATACGATCTTGCAAAGCGTGGCACAATGCGTTTGATGCCTCCGGAGTATAATCTAGCGAAGCTACGTGCCGACTATGACCATATGCAAAATATGCTCTTTGGCGATAAACCAAGCTTTGAAGAGATTATGGATGGTATAGCGAAACTGGAATCGGAAATAAACAATTCGATGGAAGACAGGTAAATAAAAATGGCAATCAGTAAGAAACTCGAAACAATATATCATAACGGTCAGCCAGATGGGATTCGCTCTATTCGCAGACAACTTTCTACGATGACCACATATGTCATTCCTCGTCCGTTGCTTTCGGAAGCAAAGAAGCTCTCAGGAATCAACCGCCCCGGAATTTACTATCTAATCAGCGAGAATGACGAAAACAAGATTGCTCAGATTTATATTGGTCAGACTAGAAACGGTGTTACTCGTCTTGACGATCATAATCGCTCCAAGGACTTCTGGAACAAAGCGATTATGTTCTTGGCTGACAACAAAACTTTCTCTCTTGATATGATAAGCGGTCTTGAAGCTTATGCAATAGCAAAAGCTCACGACTCCAAGCGATACAAAGTGGAAAACTCGGTTAATCCCAAATACGAGATTGATGAATACGACCTTCCTTTAATTGAAGAAGTATACGAGGAAATTCAATTTATTATGGCGACACAAGGTTACAAGATGGATAATACCAAGGTTACCTTAAACGAAGCCAACACTTTACATACAACGCGCAACGGAATTCTTGCTTTTGGCGTTTACGATGGCGAGCACTTCGAAGTTCTTGAAGGTTCGGAAATCGAAATAAACCGCAAGTGTCATTCCGCAACTATGGAAAAACAACGCCAAACAGCTCTTGCGAATGGCAATATTGTTTGCGTTGACGGAAAATACAAACTGACCGTTTCCGTCTCCTTCACCTCCCCAAGCTCCGCCGGACAATTCGTTTTGGGCGGCAGCATCAACGGTTGGGTTGAATGGAAGGACAAGGACGGAAAAACATTGGACGAGCTTTATAGAAAGTAAAAGATTGGAGAATTAATATGTTTGATATAAATGATATGATTGTAGATGCGTTTATGAGTCCTCTTCAAAAAGCCATTAAGGAAGGATACGTAACTATAAGCGGAAACGAGGGCAAACGCAAGATCACTTACGTAGCTTCCGAAAACCATTCTGAGAATTTCGAAGATCCCGAAGAAAAAGTGCGTGCGGAGTTCTATGCTGAGTTGATCTATAAATATCAGTATCCGGCAAATAGAATCAGAGTAGAGGTTACAATCCCTGATCGTCTGCCTACCGATCGCGCGGATATTGTTGTGTTCAGCGACGATGCATGCCTGCGCCCTTATGCTGTAATAGAGTGCAAAAAAGAAGGCGTTACTGATGCTGAGTTTAATCAGGCAATCGAACAAGGCGTTGGTAATGCGACATGGGTAAAGATTCGTGCTGAATATGTAGTTATCATTGCCGGTGGCACACGTCGTGTGCTTGACGTTTCCGATAAATTTGGAGCATTCGAGCGTGAGCAAAATATACTTGCCGATCTGCCGAGTGCATATGGAAAACCCCAAGAATTCCGTTTTTATAAAGGAACAGAAAACGATATCAGGAAAGTTGATCGTGAGGAGTTAATTGCAGCAATCAAAAAATGTCACCAAACTTTGTGGGGAGGTGGTCGCCTTTCTCCTCCCACTGCTTTTGGTGAGCTTTGTAAGCTTATCTTTGTTAAAATCAGCGACGAACAGAAGCCTCGCAAGAAGGGTGAACCCTACCAGTTCCAAATTAAAACTCACGAGCCGTCCTCTAAGCTTGCTGAGCGAATCAATGCGTTGTATAATGAGCAGAAAGTAAAAGATCCCGAAGTGTTTACGGAATCCATAAAGGTAGATGATCGTGTCCTTCGCACCGTTGTTTCTCACTTGGAAGCCATTAACTTGAATAAGACCGACCTTGATGTTAAGGGTGTTGCCTTTGAGCAATTTATGGACGGATTCTTTAAGGGGGATTTTGGTCAGTATTTTACGCCCCGCCCCATTATTGAGTTCTGTGTAAAAATGATGAAGCCTGAACACGATTGGGATGTTCTTGACCCTTCGTGTGGTTCAGGAGGTTTCTTGCTGCACGCAATGGACTATATTCGCGAAGAAGCCAAAGAATACTACCCCGATGAACCAGAAGCCATATTTAAACACTGGCATGATTTCGCTGCCAAACACCTTTATGGAATTGAAATCAATGATGAAATTGCCCGTGTTGCTAAAATGAATATGATTGTTCACGATGACGGTCATACCAATGTCATCAGTCACGATGCTTTGGAGAGTATTGAAAAAATGTACGACCATAACCGTGGTTTTGGTGAAAATCGTTTTGACTTGATACTTACCAACCCGCCGTTCGGTTCTACCATAAATCTTGCGGAAAAGCCCTATTTGTCTACCTTTGAACTTGGAAACAGTGTAGATGCCAAGGGAAGAAAGAAGCCTCGCAAGAATCAAAGCTCTGAAGTGCTGTTCATTGAGCGTATTTGGCAATTCTTAAAGCCCGGAACAGGCAAAGCTGCTATTGTATTGCCTGACGGTATTTTGACAAACAGCTCCATGCAATATGTTCGTGACTTCATACTTGAAAAGTTCCAACTCCTCGCAGTTGTGAGCTTACCTCAGTGCGCCTTTGCTCATTTCGGTGCAGGTGTTAAGGCATCTGTTGTTTTCGTTCGTAAGCGTAGGGCAAATGAAAAGCCCAATGGAGAGGAAGTCATTTTCATGGCAGCTCCCGAACTGATCGGTTACGATGCTACAGGAAGGAAGACCGAATCTCAGCTTGATGAGATTGTGGCAAAATATGAGGAATTCCAAAATGACGCAACACCTTTTTTCGCATAACCCCCGATGCGAATGACCTTTGCGTCTTCGCTGTCAAACGGGGGGATATTGAAAACAGAGAGATTTATTGCAACCCCTTATACCCATTCTATATTTCGCTGATTGAAAAATACAAAAATAGCCCGTATTACCGTGGCACTATGAAAAACTATTTGGAGATCAATCCTAAGACGGACTGCGGAGGACTAACAGATGAAAGCCTTGTTTGTTTTGTTCCTATGCCTAATGTTCAAGAAAAAAACAATGTGGTTGAATATGATTTAGTACCATATGGTACGGTCAAAAAAGGATTTACAGTCTTCAAAAAAGGCGATATGATTTGGGCAAAAATTACGCCTTGTATGCAAAATGGAAAATCGTGTATTGTTGATGAAATGCCCACAGATGTTGGATTTGGTTCTACGGAATTCCACGTCGTTAGAAAGCGCACCGAAGATGTCTATATGCCTTTCATATGGTCAATTTTCTCAAACGAGAATGTGTTGAGGGCAGCGCAAGCTGTGTTTAGTGGTTCTGCCGGTCAACAACGTGTTTCAGCATCATTTCTTGAAACATTTCCTGCTGTACTTCCTAAATACGAAGTGCAGGTAAAAATGGTTGCAAATTTGGAGAATAAGCTTACAAGGATGAGAGAAAAGCTTTTACGCGTATCGTCATTGCATTCAAAAACAAGTGAATATCTATTTGACGCATTGAATTTGGATAACGTCGATTATGATGACCGTGTTTGCTGTGCGGTAACACTTTCAACCATTATGGGCGATAAAACTTTTAGCGCCCAATATTATCATCCTGAACGAATGGCTGCTTTGTACGCGTTAAGATCCAACAGTTCGATTCCTGTGTTTAGACTTTCTAATGTAGTTAGTTTTTGTAGAGATATTGTCAGTTCTGCGGATAATCCAAATTATCTTGGCTTGGCGGGAGTTGAAAGTCAAACTGGTGAATTAAGCGGTGTTCGAGAGGATGCTTCTGGACAGGCCTTTGTTTATGAAAAAGACGATATTCTTTATGGTAAATTAAGACCATATTTGAACAAAGTCGTCGTGGCAGAATCATGCGGCATTTGCTCTACCGAGTTTCATGTTATGAGAGTAATAGACACTTCCGCTGTTTTGCCAGAGTATGTGGCTGCTATTCTTCGTTCTGACTTGATATTGTCACAAACAAAGCATATGATGACAGGTAATACTCATCCAAGAATTTCAAATGACGATGTTCAGAATTTGTACATTCCCGTTCCCGATATTACAGTACAAAAACAAATCGTGTACGAACTTCAAAAACGTCGTATGGAAGCAAGAAGATTAAAAATTGAAGCTGAACAAGAATGGCAAGAAGCAAGGAAACAGTTTGAGAAGGAATTATTAGGAGAGTAAAAGTGATCGATAAAAAAGCAGAAGCAAAAGTGGTAAATGGGGTAATTAAACTCACAGATTGGCAGAAAATACAAAATGTATTTCGTGGTTTGGTTCGTATGAGCAACGGTCAGAATTGGGTAGCTGCGCCACACAACAAAATGGAGATTACCGTTGTCAAAAATGATTTGATTCATATATCCCAAATTATCGCCACGGAATATCCCTATTTTAGCAATGAATTGTTTGGGCTTAAAGATCACTTGTTTATTGATTACGGACATATTGACCCTCAGGTGTATGGTCAAATAATGGCTATATTCAAAGCTCTTATAAACGAAGTGAATAACCCAACCCAAAGTGTTTGGGGTCTACTTCATCCAAAAATCGAATCGGTATCTAAACAGTTGTTTTTGGATGGGCATTACGCAAATGCGGCTGAAGATGCATTCATTGAGATTAACGACAGAGTAAAAAAGTTGTATAAAAAACTCAATCCTACGGCTACCAAAATCCCAGATGGTGATGCAGCAATGACAACTGTTTTTTCTCCCAACAATCCAATGCTTAAGGTGTGTGACATATCGACCGATACAGGCATGAACGAGCAAAAGGGCTTAATGTTTATGTTGCAGGGAGCAATGTCAGCATTACGCAACCCCAAGGCACATTCTAACATAACAATTTCAAAAGATGATGCAATGCGAAGAATAATGTATGCAAGCATGTTGATGTATAAGATTGATGAAGCGGTGAATTATTCAAACGTGTCAGAGAGGACTGAAAATGATTGACAATATATATGGTATTTTAGATTACTGTTATGGTGGTGTGCCGGTGTTTAGGGGATATGTTTCGTATAAAACACTTATAAAATACTCAACACCTCACCCTGCATATCAACGCAAAGCGGATGATCAACATGTAAAAGAAATAGAAGATTTCATTTCCAAGGGAAGCCTTAAATTTATGCCAGAAGTGATTCTCTCATATAACTATGCAGGAATTCATATGCCCACATCCGAAGAGGAAGTCAGCATAAAAAATCCTATTCAAGAATTATATAACACCCCAAAAACAATAATACTTGAGGATTTTAGTAAGGGTATAAAATTCAAAGGGTTTAAGGCGCACAATGGAATACATTCATTAAAGATGCAAATAAATACCAACTCACCCTTTTATCACAATAACAAGTTGTTTCGCAGAATTGATGGTAATCACAGATTAGAAGCTCTTGCTAAATCAACGGTTGACTATATTGTACCGTTCTGCATTATATTTTTAAGTGATTCGGGATATGTTGATTCTACAGAGCGCGAAAAGATGGAAATGGAAATATTCCATAACATTAATTCCAAAGTAAAACCATTGACTCCGTTAGAGCAGTATCAAGGACTATTTAATTTATTTACTGTTTCTGAGCTCAATGATTATGGCAAAGAATTTAGTTTAACTAAAGCTTATTTAGAAAAACATTCAAAGTTGCAGTTTAGAAACATCAAAAAATACTTGGACGTTAAAGAAGATATTGTCCTATATTGCATCAAATTCTTTTTGGATCGTAGTGATTCGATTACAGAAGATGATTTAGCAGAAATATTTAGCAAACTGGAACATACATATTTTTCGGACAATGACGTTTTACGTAATTGTAAAAGTAGAATGGCAATTATCCCATATGTATATTATTGTTTTAAAGGTGACAAACAACGGAATGCAAAATTGACCGCCTATAATGCTTGGTTCATTAAAAACAAATTATATGAAATAGAAAATTTTGATCCTTCAAGCGTAGTTGAAATTTTTAATAGTATATATGAGTTGAGAACAAAACAAATTTTTGTAGCAATGCCTTTTAAGGATGAGTTAAATTTTGTTTTTGATAGCATTTGTCAAGCCGTAAACAAAATAAATCGCGAGAATGAAATAGAACTACCTACACCTATTCGTATTGATAAGCAGATAGTTGGATTTTCATATGATATTGTTGAGGAAATTCTAAATAATATTCAAAATGCAGGATTGCTTATTGCAGATTTAACTGAACAAAATGCTAATGTTTATTATGAAGCTGGATATGCTCAAGGACTAATTAAAGCAAAACTAGGAAATACAGCTGAAATATTGTATTTAATAAGCAACCCGAGCGAACCTGACAAGCCATTTGCTAATGCGAAATTTGATGTTCAACATTATAAAATGATCCCCTATCGAAATGATGGCAACGGAGCTAGACAATTACAAAACGACATTGAAAAAGAGTTAAAAGCATTTTATTGCGTATAAAGGCTAGGATGTGACTCGATTGCATTTTTAAATAATATTTGTCTGGACTTTGCGGAAGTTATGTGGTATTGTGTTGTGCTAACAGGAGGTGCGACCAATGGAAAGCATAATTAAAGAACTGTGGCACGGCAATATCATACCGCAAGAGGACAGCAGAACCAACTCAAAGGAGATGAAAGAGCTCCTTGGGTATATGGCACGTCATCACGAAGACCTCGAAAAGACCTTCACCGAGGAACAAAAAGAAATCTTCGAGAAGTTCCATGACTGCTGGAGCGAGTATGCAAGTCTTGGCGAGTGTGCGGATAATCAAGCGAAGCGAGACTACAAGCTTGCTTGATAGCAAGTAAGCGCAGA
>JAGBRZ010000101.1 GCA_017632155.1 Clostridia bacterium | reverse complement strand
GGAGCTGTTGTGGGCTCGGGATATACAACCTCGCCGAAGGAAAGTCCCTTAACGATGTAGCAATCGCTGATGGTTACAACGTGACCCGAGTAATAGGAATAGAAGAAGAGGCCGAGAACGTCTGCCATGAAGTAGGGAATCTGACCTTCAACGCTCTGGTCAACGAGGAGGTACTTACCTGTGTTGTCCTTGATATATGTAGCGGTAGTGCAGTTTACGCCGTTAACTTCAAGAGCGTATTCCTGAACCGAAGGAGCATCGGTGGTAGAGTAGATGGTATCGCTTACTGCGGAGAACTGAACGTAATCGTGACCGGAGAGAGAGCTGCCCTTGTTCATAAGCTTGATTTTGTTGGGGTAGCCGTATGCACCGTAAACCGAGTCAGCATAAACACCGACGGAGTGGTTGCCTGTACGGGAAACGGTGTAGTAGATGGTGTAACAAGTTCTTTCGTTGAGGGGGAGGGTCTCAATGAAGCCGCCCCA
Source organism: Clostridia bacterium (assembly GCA_017632155.1). Next base: position 57,322 of record JAGBRZ010000101.1, on the reverse strand, counting down.
GTAGGAAGCGCTCTTGTTAGTTGTGGTCTGGAAAGTGATTGTGTTGGGGTTGGTGGGGTCAACGTCAGCCTTGGGAGCTCCGGAAAGAATGCCGGGCTCGTAGATGCCTGCTTCACCGTTGAAGTTGGGAACGAATACAACAGTTCCGTCGGGCTGAAGATCGAGGACGCTGTCTGCGGCACTTACCGAAGTCAAAGGAAGAAGTGCGGAAATGACGAAGATAAGCGAGATGATGATCGAAATGATTTTTTTCATGATTTTTCTCCTTTTTGGATAAATTGTCATTTGACAGAATAATCATACCACTTTTGAACGAAATTGTCAATACTTATTAATATTTTTGTTATATAAAATTAAATCCGAGCCAAAACGGCTCGGATTTAAAATGTTTTATCCGTTATATCCGGCTTCAAAAGCCTTGAGATTCATATCAATGAACTTCGGCGCAACGCTTGTCTTGATCGCATCGAGCCAAAGTGCATCGTCAATGCCGAGATGGCGTGCAAGTCTACCCATAAGGACGATGTTGACCGCCTTCTGCGAGCCTGCCTCAAGCGCGGGAGTGAGCGCATCAAATGCGTCGATATCAACTCCGCGAGCCGCGAGAGTGTCGAGAATGTCAGTAGGATATTCAGCCGCGCCCGAGGTTACGGGCATGGGCGAGATCTCCTGAGTGTTTGTGATGAGCTTGCCGCCCGTCTTCAGGCAATGAGCCCAACGAGCCGCTTCAAGCTTTTCAAAGGAAACGATATAGTCAGCCTCACCGCTTTCGATAACGGGAGAGTATACCTTCTCACCGTACTTAACGTAAGTGGTAACGCTACCGCCGCGCTGGCTCATTCCGTGAAGCTCGGAAACCTTGACGTCGTATCCGAGACCGATAAGTATCTTTCCAAGGAGCTTACTTGCAAGGAGAGTTCCTTGTCCGCCAACTCCGACTATCATAATATTTGTTGTTTTCATATCAGTTGCCCTCCTTTATAGCGTCAAATGCGCAAAGCTGAGCACAAACTCCGCAACCCGTGCAAAGCGTTTGATCGATCACTGCTTTGCCATCCTTGAATGAGAGTGAAGGACATCCAAGACCCATACAGCGGCGGCAGGAGCGGCATTTGTCGCTGTCGATGTGCATTGCAGGAGGTGTCTTGACCGACTTGAGAAGAACGCAGGGACGGCGCGAGATGATAACTGAAGGCTCGTCAGCCGCAAGCTCCTCTGTCAGTGCCGTCTTGCACTCGTCAAGGTTATAAGGATCGATAACGCGAACGCGGTTGATACCGAGTGCGTGGCAGAGCGCTTCGAGATCGATCTTTGCCGCCGGTTCGCCGCGAAGGTTGAAACCGGTCGTGGGGTTCTGCTGGTGACCGGTCATACCGGTGATCGAGTTGTCGAGAATAAGAACTGTGGAGTTGGTTCCGTTGTAAGCAATGTTGCAAAGACCTGTCATACCCGAATGCATAAAGGTCGAGTCACCAATTACGGCAACTGTCTTCTTTTCCGCGCCGGGAGTGGACTTTACAAAGCCGTGCAGACCTGATACGGAAGCACCCATACAAAGAACGGAATCAAGCGCGTCGAGCGGCTTCTGTGCGCCAAGAGTGTAACAACCGATGTCGCCGAGAACTGTCAGCTTCATCTTTGAGATAACGTAGAACAATCCTCTGTGCGGGCATCCCGAACACATAACGGGAGGACGTGCAGGCAGAGTTTCGGGCGCGTGAGCCTCGGGAAGAGCTTTGCCGAACGCCTTTGCAACGGTCTGCTGTGAATACTCGCCAATGGGGGAGAAGAGGTTGCGTCCCTCAACTTCAATACCAAGCGCCTTGCAATGCTTTTCGATGATGGCATCAAGCTCTTCGACAACAACGACTCTCTTTACGGAAGCCGCGAAATCCTTGATAAGTTCATCGGGAAGGGGATTGTGCATGCCGATCTTGAGAACCTTTGCCTCATCCTCGGAAAATGTCTCGCGGACGTACTGATAGCAGATTCCCGAGGTGATGATTCCAAGCTCATCGGATGTGCCGCTGATCTCGTTGATTCCCGAATTGTTTGCGTAATCGGTGAGCTTCAGAGTTCTTTCTTCAACTATGGGATGCTTCAGCTTTGCGTAGCCGGGCATCATAACGTATTTTGCGGGCTTCTTTTCGTAGGGAACTGTGGTGGGCTCTCTGCGCTCTTCTTCTGTCACAAGGCTCTGCGAATGTGCTGCTCTTGTGCAAATACGGAAGAGAACGGGGGTATCAAACTTTTCGGATACCTCGTATGCAATATGTACCATTCTGCGCGCCTCGTCAGAATCCGAGGGCTCGAACATAGGGATCTTCGATGCGATTGCGTAGTTTCGCGAATCCTGCTCATTCTGAGAGGAGTGCATTGCGGGGTCATCGGCAACAAAGATGATAAGTCCGCCGTTGATTCCCGTGTATGAAAGAGTGAAGAGAGGGTCTGCTGCAACGTTGAGTCCAACGTGCTTCATTGCGCAAGCGGCTCTGTGTCCCGCAAGCGAGGCACCAAATGCAGTTTCAAGAGCAACCTTTTCGTTGGGTGCCCATTCGCAGTCTATTTCCGCATATTTTGCGGCAAATTCTGTGATCTCCGTTGAGGGAGTACCGGGGTAAGAGGAAACAAGTTCGCATCCCGCTTCGTAAAGACCGCGCGCAATGCCCTCGTTTCCGAGCATTAATCTTTTCATGGTGAGTAGCCTTTCTTGGTTTTGCTTTGCTAATAAAATATATTATACCATATAAATCGAACGAATGCAATTAATTTTGACAAATTTCTTGAATAAAAATTATTGTTTATATAACAATTTAGTTTCAAATTTATCATAAATTTTCCTTCGCGATTTGATATAATATATCATGGACGTAAATTGAGTTTTATCTTGGTTTTTCTTAACAAAAATCAACTTTTGAGGTGACTTTTAATGCTCATAAAGATCATAGAAAACGGTCTGTTCGGTATAATCACCGAGAAGCTTTCGCTGACCGCGGAATCCATATGGTTTTGGCTTCTGATGGCACTTGCCGTTGTTCTTTCAATGGCTGCGGGATATTTTCTCGGAAGCGTAAATGCGGCGATCATTATCTCGACCAAAAAATATAAGAGCGACATCCGCAACCACGGCAGCGGAAACGCAGGTATGACGAATATGTTCCGCACCTTCGGAAAAGCAGGCGGTTTTCTCACTCTTTTCGGTGACATAGCAAAAACCATCCTTCCAATCTGCTTCGGTTACCTTTTCTTCGGATATGCGGGAGCGTATATTTCGGGACTTTTCGTAGTAATGGGGCATTGCTTCCCGATCTATTACCGCTTCAAGGGCGGAAAGGGCGTTCTTGCAATGTTTGCAATGATGCTCGTCTGCGATCCTCCTGTTTTTGTGCTTATGCTTATTGTATTTGCGATTATTGCAATAGGCACACGTTTTGTTTCGATGGCATCGGTAATGACCGCAATATTTACCCCCCTCTTTATCGATCTTTGGTACACCATTATGTACGGTGACGGCGCGACGGCGGGCTTTAGAATGCCGATAGCTTTCCTTATTACAGTCGTTATCGTAGCACGCCACGCCGCAAATCTTAAGCGTATTATGGCGCGTGAAGAGCCTCGTATGAAAATGCCTTGGGAAAAGAATAAAGACAAATGACAGAAACAAGAAATAATGCCGTCAGCCTCATCCTTGAGACAGTAAGTGCGGGAGTGCTCAAAAAGGCGGTTTTTTCAAAGCCTGCATCGGCAGAAGAGTTGAAAACCGAGCTTTCCCCCGTCAAGATCGGAGAAAATCTGATGCTTCGCCGAGTATCTCTTATGAAGGACGGCAAGGCAATACAAAAAAATATCGCAATTGATGATGCTGAAGCAATCGGAGCACTTGCGCAGTTGCATTCGCAGATCAATATACTGACAACTCTCGGCGATGCCGAATTCAAATGCTCAAAGTCGGGCAAGGAGCTTCTTTCGGGAGACCGAAAGATCAAAAATGCTATTTCATCGGGCATCGAAAAAGACAAGATCGTCAGCGCAGGATCGAATGACAGAAAGAAAAATCACATTCTTTCGGGCAACGAAAGCTTTCTTGGCGAGCTTGGGATCTGCGACAAAAACGGTAGAATTCACGACAAAAAACAACATAAATTCAGACAGATCTGCAGATTCCTTGAATACGTCGAGGATATTTATCCAAATCTTCCTCGCGAAGGAACGCTTCTGATATATGATCTCTGTTGCGGAAAGAGCTATCTTTCCTTTGCAATATATCACTATTTCACCGCAATAAAAAAGCGTGAAGTCGAAATGACCGGCGTTGACCTCAAGGCTGACGTTATCGAGTATTGCTCCGGCGTTGCCTCAAGGCTCGGATATGAAGGGCTTAAATTTATCTGCGGAGATATAAACGAATTTGCACCGGGAACGGAGCCGCATCTCGTGGTATCTCTCCACGCTTGCGACGTCGCAACAGATATTGTTCTTCGCTATGCCGCATCGCACCGTGCGGGAGTGATACTCTCAACGCCTTGCTGCCAGCGTGAGCTTTCAAGCAAGATCGATTGCCGAGAGCTTGAATTTGTTTCAAAATATCCCATCCTGCGGAGAAAGATGTGCGATGCGCTCACAGATTCGCTTCGCCTTTCCTTCCTTGCAAGCCGTGGATATACCGTTGAAGCCTGCGAGCTTGTTGACCCCGATGACACGCCGAAGAACATCCTTCTCCGCGCAGTCAGAATCAAGAATTTTGATCCCGAAAGCGCACGCGCGCAAAAGCTCAGAGAAGAATATGAGAACACCGCCGCGTTCCTTTTGGGCGTCGGAAATACGCTTACCTTTTTAAAATAATAATCGAACCCATTTACGCAAATACCTCGGAGGAAATATGAAGATCCACACAGTCAGAAAATATCTGACACAGCTACCCACAGAACCTATTCGCAATCTTTCCGCTCATTATAAGACCCTCAGCGACGCTGTCTGCAAAAATCTCGCAGTCAGACCGATCAACGGCATTACACTTGCTGTTGTGGGACAGGACGCCGCGTATACCGCTATGTCGGTAAGTGCTGCGCTGAAGCACGCTGGCGTCAGCAGCGCAACGGTAAATTTTGATGTTACCCGTTCGCCCGAAACGGCAATCACTGTCAACGGTGATGCCCTTCCCGCGGAGGTGATATCACGCATAATGACAGTAATTCGCACTGTCGAGCGCACCCTCACCTCAAAAAGTGAAGAGGAATATGCTCGCCCCTGCGTTTACGAGGTCTTTTTGCTCGGTGCGCTTTGCGCTTGTTCCGAGATGGGAATCTCGCATATAATTATGCAGATCGACCTCGGACATATGCCTGCCTCGGTTGCATCGATCATTCCCCAACCGAAGATGATCCATTGCAACGAAATATTCCCCGAAGAGGCTGATATGATTAAACTCATCGCCCGCCGTGGGGTAGAGGAGATCATTAGTGCGCCCCAGCAAAAGGAAAGCCGTCGCGTGCTTTATAATCTTTGCACCGAGCTCAACTGTAACCACGCCGTAGTTGCTCGCGGTGAGATAGAAACAAGCACTCCGGGCTTCCGAGGAATTCCGTTTACATATCGCAATTTCAGCGCTGTTTCCGGCACTCAGCTTAATTCGATGGTTGCAATTTCCGCAACCACCCTCACCACTATCCGTGAACTTGCCAAACTGCGTATCAAGATAACCGACGAGGACGCTTATGCTGCTATCAACGGCAGAAAGATGGATTGGCGCGGAGAAATGATCTCGATCAAGCCCTACACTCTCCTTTGTGCTTTTGAACACGCGGATGTTCAGGCGGTCGATTTCGTACTCAGCGATCTTCGTGCTATTATTTCCGAGAGAGGAAGACGCGTCAATCTTATTATTGATTCGAAAACTGCAAATACCACACCGATTCTTGAACGCTTCACAACGGACGAAGAAATTGCCGGAAAGCTTGATAAGATCGTGACGGTAGGCGAAGCTGATCCTTCAACAGAACAATATGAAAACGCCGCAGCTTTTTCTGCCGCGCTTGATAAATTCCCCTATCTGCGTGACGTCAAGCACACAGAGGATCTTATTATGATCGTTTGCGGTCCCAGATCCTTCCTCGAAAAGAACGCTCCCGAAATTGAAAATATCGTAAGGGATGATTTTACATATTAAAAATGATAATCAGACGTGCAGAAACAAAAGATAAAGCAAGACTTGGCCAGCTGCTCTCGCAGGTGCTCCTGGTGCATCATAATGCCCGCCCCGACCTTTTTAAAAGCGGAGCAAAGAAGTATACGGATGCCGAGCTTGACGTCATTCTCGCGGATGATACCCGCCCGATATTCGTTGCCGAAAGAGACGGTGAGGTTCTTGGATACGCGTTTTGTATTTTCATTCAGCACAAGGATAACAATATTCTGACCGACGTAAAAACGCTTTATATCGACGATCTTTGCGTGGACGAAAATATCCGCGGAAAGGGAATCGGTCGCTCACTTTACAATTATGTTGTTGAATACGCCAAGGAGTGCGGATGCTACAACGTAACGCTCAACGTATGGGCGGATAACAAGCCCGCGCTTGCATTCTATGAATCCATCGTGCTGCATAAGCAGAAGATAGGGATGGAACTGATTTTGAAATAAGAAAAAGAGCATTGGATTGCAATCCAATGCTCTTTTGTTCAGAATCTTCCGGGCACATCAAGGTTAATTTTTGAAAGAATGCTTTCGGTGCGCTTTTTCCATTCGGGCGCACGAAGTATTCCTCGCGGGTCAACCGTCTGCGGACAGATGGCGACGGATAGCTTGAACATTCTGCCGCCGTCATATTTCTCGTCAATTTCGCTCAGTCTGTAAACGTAGGATATTTCATCACCTTTTGCAAATTTGCAAAGATGAGAATGTTCAGGTATATCGTCAATACCTTTGCTTTCGGGCAATATTACTTTAGCCGAGAAGATGAGACAGGGTAGCCCGTCTGCAAAGCTTATCTTGAAATTAAACCCGCGCAAAGCCGATATGCGGCGGTACATAAGCGCAATTATCGGCAAGGATATTGCAATGAATGCGGAATCCGGCTTGCCTTGAGCAATAGGTATCGGTTTTGTATCATCCTCACGATAAATATCGGTAAGGCAACCGCATCTTTCTGCGAGTCGGAAGATAATATCTTCAAATCTCTCAACACACCTCGTTGAAAGCTCAAGAGAATATGCGGCGCGCAGATATTCGAGAACGAGCTCCGTCTTTTCCAAAACAGTTCCTTCTTCAGTCAAAGGAGTAATCAAAGCAAAGGCGGAGGGATTTCCGATATACTTGCAAATCAGATCGTTATTTGCGCGTGATATTTCAAATTCGCCGATCCTTTCGATCATTCTTGCTTCGGTGAACGAATAAGGCTTGATTTCGGGTACGGGCGAACGGTAAGCAAACGGAAGCTTTTCTCCTTCCGCAAATAAAAGCAATTTGTCGTCAAATGACGCTGATGTTTTACTTTTCTCTAATGATATTAACAAATCAATTCTCCCAATGTTGATATACATATTCTAACATATTATTGCTCCGCAGTCAAGTTTTTGGTCCAAAGAACTTGACTTTTTTCTTAATCCGCATTATAATTTATGTATATCATACTTTGGAGGATACCTGAAATGATCAAACCGAAAATGTTACAAAAGGGCGATACCATAGGCTTCATCGCTCCTTCATACAGAGCTAAGCGCGAGCCGATAGAGCGCGCCGCAGAGAATCTGCGTCAGCTCGGATATAAGGTAAAATTTGCAAAATATCTCTTTTCCACTACCAACGATTACGCGGGCAGTATAGAGGAAAGAGCTGAGGACTTCAACACCATGATCGCAGACCCCGAGGTCAAAATGGTATTTTTTACGGGCGGCGAGGTCGGCAATGAGATCCTGCCTTTTATTGATTATGAAAATATCAAAAAGAATCCCAAGATCCTTTGCAGTTACAGCGACAGCACAACTGTCCTCAATGCCGTAAACCATATGACAGGGCTTGTCACCTTCTACGGATCATCTCCCCGATTCTTCGAGCAGCCTCCCATCGATTACACGCTTATCAATTTTGAAAAGCGCCTGATGTCAACCGATCTTGAATACGTCAAGAACAGCGAGTGGCGCGCTCTTACCCCCGGAAAAGCAGAGGGAATCCTTGTCGGCGGTTATCTTATGAACTTTGCAGCCCTCCTTGGTCTTGAATGGTATAAAGAGCTCCCCGACGAGGATATCATACTTTTCATCGAGGATCACGAAAAATTCTCGAACGCATCCGTTGTTTCAAAGTGGTTCACAACCCTTGAGCACCACGGCGTGTTCAAGAAAGCCAAAGCCTTGATCTTCGGTCATTACTCCCTTGAGCCCTCGCCCGTGATAGATGACATCCTTACCCGTATAGGCAAGCGTTATAATATCCCCGTGATCCGCAATGAGGATTTCGGCCACGGTGCAAACGGCGCGATATTGCCAATCTCCACCCGCGCCCGCCTCAACACCGAGGATATGAGCTTCGAGTTTCTTGAGAGCGGAGTACAATAAAGTAATAAAGAGAGAGCGCAACGCTCTCTCTTTTTGTTATATAAGTTCGGATGTGTGCGCTATCTTTGAAATGCGCGGAGCCGCTCCCGTCAAATGTGAAATATCCTTATATTTTGGCAGATCCGAGTCTTCAAATATGCCCTCGGGGATTTGTGCGGTCCATCCGGCTTCATCAAATTTCGGAAGTTCTATTCCAAAGGAATACAAAACAATAGCGGCAAGGTCGCGAATGTTTATTGCTTCAATTCTGCCCGCCTTTACGTTTTTGCCGACTGCGGCAAAAGTTACGTATTTTTCGGAGTCAGTCCACCCTCCGTGACTTCCGCCCCCATCTTCATTATTAGCTCCGCCGTGATCTGCAATGACAATAAATAAGGTATCATTCATATCAAGTGCCTCTTTTGCGGTGTTGTAAATATCGCCGACGAGTTTATCTGCTTTGGTTATGCTCTCAAAATGCGCCGGAGTTCCGTAACCGCTCCGATGCCCTGCGCCATCCACACTGTCGAACTGTACGAATAGAAAATCGGGATGCTTTTCTTTTATGTAATCGCAAATTTTTGGCGTAAGCTCAAAGTCCTTTGCGGTATCGTGAGATACGCCGATATCATTTTCAACTATGCCGTAGGTTATAGGATTCCAATCGCAATATGAACCGAGGTTGGCGTCGGGATAAAATTCTCTTATTCTTTTGAATACAGAGGGGAAAACGGAATCTGTAGGATATGGAACGGTGGAAACAATGCTGTTTGTCAGCTTGTGTACCTCGGGACCAACGCCCAAAAGCATCGAGCCCCAACACTCTGCGCTGATGGTGGGATTTGACGCAAGTGCATCAAAGGTCTTTGCTCCGTTTTTGAATATTTCATCAAAGTTTGGTGTGTGGGCATCTTTTATGAACGAACCCGCTCCATCGATGCCGATGACAATGACATGTGAATATTTTCTCATATGAAGACTCCTTGATAATGTATATATTGATATTTTAGCACGTCACGCATATTTTGTCAAGACAAAAAGCATGCCGCGCTCAAAAATGAGCGCGGCAAATATTGTATGATTATTCGGTTCTGAGCGCTGCAACGGGGTCTTTCTTTGCCGCGCTTCTCGAGGGGATAAGTCCCGAAATGAGTGTAAGTCCCATGCTGATGAAAACGAGTATCACAGCAACAAAGATAGGAAGCTGTGCGGTAAGATTGGGAATGCCGGTAAGGTATACCAGAATTGCGTTGAGCGGGATGCAAAGCAGATAAGTTACGCCAACACCAACAATACCCGAAGCAAAGCCGATGATAACGGTTTCCGCATTGAACATGCTCGAAACGTTCTTCTTCGAAGCACCTATTGCACGGAGGATACCAATCTCCTTTGTTCTTTCCTGAACCGAGATGAGCGTGATAACGCCGATCATAATGGAAGAAACTATAAGAGATACCGATACAAAGCCGATAAGCACGTATGTGATCGCGTCGATGATTGTTGCGATCGAGGACATCATAATTCCAAGGTAATCGGTGTAGCCGATCTTTTCAAGCTCGTCAACACCCTCGTTATACTTTGCGATAGCCTCCTCAATGATATCCTTGTCCGAGAAGGTCGAAGCGTAAAGTCCGATAGTCGCGGGATCGTCAAGCTCAACGTATCCGAGAGTCATAAGATTAAGCTCATAAGACGTGGGGGCGAATGTCATTGCCTCCTCATAGTAGATAGCGGCAAGCTCGTCGCTGTATGTGGAAAGAGCCATATCAAGTGCGCCGGCAAGCTGTTCTTCGGTCATTGCTGCAAGCTGACCCTCAACACCGCGACGGTACTGTTCCTTGACCATCTGCGCAATTCCGTCGTAAAGAAGATCGTCGATATCCTCAACGGTCAACTCACCTACGTATTCGGTAACGGTTTCGGTGTCCATACCCATCTGTTCGGTCAGTGCTGTGATAAGATAGTTTCGTTTAATGTCTTCGGTCATATTGCCGAGGTAGGCCTTGACCTGAGCGTCAAGCCAAGCCTTGTCGGGAATACCCATAACGGTTACGTAAGTTTCTGCCTTTTTCTTTGTGTCAAGCTCTGAAACGTAATTCTTGAAGATTTCAGCCTTTTCAGCATCTGTCAGATTGCCGTCGCTGAGGTCGAAGGGAAGACCGGTGAAAATGTCGTTCGTGGGGTCGTCAAGCTGTGCCTTGATAGCTGCAGAGGACTTGGATTTTTCAATAACGTATTCGGTAAGCTCGTTTGTATAGGCAATAGATCCGCTGAGCATACCGGAAACGGCATCCTCGTTGGGACGGATTATACCAACAACTTTGATGGGAGTACCCTTATCGTAAAGATACTTCAAACCGGCACTTGAGTCGCGCATATCGGTGTAAAGTCCCGTGCGCTCGTCAAGAGTGTAGCAATCAGCGGGGAAGATGGTGCGGAATTCCATATCCATGATCTCCGCATAGGTCCAGCGGTTTGTGTTAACGGTAAGGGGAGCTTTGTTGATAGCTGCGTCTACAATAATGTCGATTTCCTCCTCAGAGATAAGACCAAGTGCGTAAAGCGCCATATCGGCAATCTCGTTGTTGGAATCAAGAACAAGCACAACTTCGTTGTATGCCTCGGGCCACTTGCCCTCAACAATGTCATACTGTTTTTTGAGAACGGGGTTGATCATCTCTCCGTCACCGGGGAGCATCTCCTGCCAAAGTCCGCCGTATCCCATAGAACTTGACATCATTGAAGCCATCGGGTTTCCGGAGGAAGAGCCGGAATTTGAAAGCTGATCCTTATTCGAAAGCAGTTTTCCGATGAATTTACCCATTATCTCTTGAAGCTGCGCATTTGTATCGGAATGGATAATGGATCCGTCAACGTTTTCGGTATAAAGAAGGAGATTTATGTTATATCCGTAATCAATGCCGCTGAGAGCATCATGAAGTCCAAGCTCGGATTCGGTGTCTGCGTACTCGCGTTCAAGAAATACTTTGAATGCCTTGAGATCGTTTTCCTGCGATTCGATGCTGTTCATAACGTTGACAAAATCATACATAACGGTTTTGCTGTAAACTGCATCAAGATCGTGATCGTCTTTCGATTCAGCAACGTCTATCATGCTCAGCATAATGCTGCCAAGGTCTATGTGAGTGGATTCAAGAAGAATGGGAGAAGAGGAGAGGGTATCCTCCTGAACAGTATTGATATAAGCGGTCAGACCGTTCGAAACCGCATATATAAGCGCAATTCCGATGATACCAATGCTTCCCGCAAATGAGGTAAGCAGAGTTCTGCCTTTTTTGGTGAAAAGGTTGCGAAGTGAAAGTCCGAAGGATGTTGTGAGCGACATTGAAGACTTGCCCATATTCTTGTGCTTCGGCGCCTCAAGTGCACTCTCGTCTACCTCAAAGGGATTGGTGTCGCCAATGATCTTACCGTCGCGAAGCTTGACGATTCTGTTTGCGTATTCCTCCGCAAGCTCGGGGTTGTGCGTGACCATAACAACAAGTCTGTCCTTTGCAACTTCCTTCAGAAGCTCCATGACCTGAACGCTTGTTTCGCTGTCAAGCGCACCTGTCGGCTCGTCTGCAAGAAGAATATCGGGGTCGTTGATAAGCGCACGCGCTATCGCTACTCTCTGCATCTGACCGCCCGACATCTGGTTCGGCTTTTTGTGAAGCTGATTTCCAAGACCAACGGTTTCAAGAGCCTTCTTTGCTCTTTCTCGTCTTTCCTTGCGTCCAACACCGGAAATGGTCAGCGCAAGCTCAACGTTAGCGAGGATGGACTGATGGGGAATGAGATTGTAGCTTTGGAACACGAATCCGATGGTATGGTTTCTGTAAGAGTCCCAATCGCGGTCTTTATATTTTTTTGTCGAGATTCCGTTGATGATAAGATCTCCGCTGTCGTATCGGTCAAGACCGCCGATCATATTCAGAAGAGTGGTTTTTCCCGAACCCGAAGGACCGAGAATTGCAACAAATTCATTGTCGCGCAAATTGAGAGATACCCCGTCAAGAGCGATCTGCGTAAGCTCTCCCGTTTTGAAAGTTTTCTTCAAACCTTTAAGCTGAAGCATCGTTGCCTCCATTAAGTAATATTATGTTAATTGTATTATATACCTAAAAAATAAACTCAATATCAACAATAAAAATAAAAAATTGAACTTAATGTATTTTTTTTATTAATGTTCGCAGAATTGTCATTTTTATGTTGTATAATAATACAAAACTAACAGGACGGAGAAGCACGGATGGACAGATTTAAGGGCAAAACGGTATCAATTCTAGGCGACAGCATTTCCACCTTTGCGGGGTATATCCCCGAGGCTGATGGCGTCAATCTTGCGCACCGGCCGCGCTATCCGCAGGATAATTTGCTGACCGATGTGAATGACACCTGGTGGATGAAGCTTATCAATACCCTTGGTGCAAAACTCGGTGTCAATGACAGCTGGGCGGGCTCAACAGTTTCAAACTTCCGCGATCATAACGAAAAGGATTTTGGCCCCGATGCCGCGATGGCGTCGGTAACAAGAATACGCAACCTCGGTGAGAACGGAACTCCCGATCTTATTGTATTTTTCGGCGGAACAAACGATGCGGGTAAGATGATAGAAAAGGGAAGGTTCGATCCTTCTTACGGACTCGATCTTTCCGCAGTCAAATGGGATTCCTTTGCAGATGCATACTCGCAAACCATTTTGCGATTGAAACATTTTTATCCCAATGCGCAAATTATTGCGATATCGCCTTCAATAAGCGGCGGTTATTACGATAACGCAAGACTTTCCGAATTTGCCGATCTTGCCTTGGATATTTGCTTACATTATAATATAAAGTGTGCGGATATTCGCCTATCCGGCTTGACCTTTGATATGTTACCCGATAAGCTCCATCCCAACGCAGAGGGAATGGAGTGTATATACAAATCTGTACTCAATAAACTGAAGGAAGATTCTATATGAAATTAATTATCACAGATATCAAGAATTTTGCTCTCCCCGTAAAAGGCGAGCACAAGATCATCAAACCCGACTCTATGGTCAAGCATTGCATCGGTTGCTTCGGGTGTTGGATAAAAACGCCCGGCGAGTGCGTCATCAAGGATGGCTTCCATTGCACCGGATGGGATATGGGCAAATGCGAGGAGCTTATTATGATCAGCGAATGTCTTTATGGCGGATTCAGCTCCTTTGTGAAAAAGGTTCAGGACAGATGCATCTCATATGTCCGACCCGATTTCGACATCGTCAATGACGAGATGCGCCACAGAAGAAGATATTTCAATAAGATCAAGCTTTCGGCTTATTTTTACGGTGAGGACATCACCGAGGAAGAGAAGATCACCGCAGAGAATATCGTCAAAGCAAACGCAAAGAATTTCTATGCCGTTGTTGAAAAAGTCGTGTTCTTGAAAAAGCACGAAGAACTTGCGGAGGTGGAGCTGTGAAAATAGCACTTATTAACGGAAGCCCGAAGTGCAAGGAGAGCGCAAGCGGTGCGCTGATCTCTGATTTTCTCGCCTGCGCGTATGAAAAGTGCGACTGCGTTGAGATCAAAATGAATAAACCTAAGTTGACCGATGACGTAATAGGTACTCTTGCCGAATGCGAAGCGTGGGTGTTCTTCTATCCGCTTTACGTAGACGGAGTTCCCGGTCATCTGCTCTCATGCCTTAAGGAGCTTGAAACACTCAAGGAAAGCTTTGGTGAGCGATATATCTATGCCGTTTCCAACTGCGGGTTTTATGACGGACGCCAGTGTGAATGGTCGCTTGACATAATCAAGCATTGGTCGCGCAGATGCGGATTTATCTTCGGCGGAGGAAATGGAGTCGGTGGTGGAGGCGCTTTGACTACACTTTTGAATATGAAGCCCGGCGCCAAACCGAAGTCGCAGATCGATAAAGGACTCAATTTTCTGCTCGAAAAAATTCTCGAAGAAAATAATTTTGAGAATTTTTATACCAACGTGAGCATCCCGCGCGCAATTTATAAGATGGCAGCGGAGCACGGATGGGGAAAAAGCCTCGTAAAAAACGGAAAAAAGCGTAAGGATATAAGCTCAATTCCAAACTAAAACACTTTTGCTTCCCGGCAACTCGAAAAAAACTCAAAAAACTTGCATTTTTTCAAAAAAAATTGAAAAAAGGTATTGACAAATGAGTTTGAAAGTGGTATAATATTAGCGTTGTCGAAAGCAACACGCGAGAGTGGCGGAACTGGCAGACGCGCACGTTTGAGGGGCGTGTGGTTCACACCGTACGGGTTCAAGTCCCGTTTCTCGCACCAAGTAAAGCAGCCGTATGGCTGCTTTACTTATATCATAACCAAATTTATATGCGGATGTGGCGGAATTGGCAGACGCGCTAGATTCAGGTTCTAGTGAAAGCAATTTCATATGGGTTCAAGTCCCTTCATCCGCACCAAACAAATGCGACTCGAATTTATTCGGGTCGCATTTGTTTTATGTGAATATCAAGACGCCGAACCCCTTGCTGTTGCTAGCAACAGCAAAAATTTGCGCGCGATCGCCGTATTGAATTAGACCGGCGAATAAAGCGCGCAAATGCGGGTTCGTAAGTCCCTTCTTTTGTCTTGGTATGAATTATAAAGACGCCGACCACCTTGCTATCCCTTGCAATAGCAATCATTGGCGCATAATCACTGAACTGATATTTTATTATCAAGAATTTATTATAAATATGTTATGAAATAAGCACACGACACAAAAGTTCAAAAACAGTTCAAAAACAGTTCATCAATGTCTGTTATACTATGCAAGTAAGGAAAATATTTGTAAGGAGTCAAATACTATGGCACTGACATACATAACTAACGGTAAAATAGTTCTTCCGGATTCCGTTGTCTGTGGTAAAGCCCTTGCTTTTGACAGCGATAACGGAAAGATCTGCGGTATTGTTGACGAGCTTCCCGTAGATGCAAACGTCATTGATGCTAAGGGCAATTACGTTGCTCCCGGTCTTATTGATATTCATATTCACGGATATCTCGGTGAGGACACTTGCGACGCAAAGCCCGAGGGAATCAAAAAGATGGCTTACGGTGTGGCACAGAACGGTGTTACCTCGTTCCTTCCCACAACTATGACGGTTTCTAAGGATGAGATAATTGCCGCGCTTAATGCGATTCGATCCCTCAAAGAGGAAAGCAAGACTTGGGGCGGTGCAGAAATACTCGGCGTTCACGCCGAAGGTCCCTTCATCAATCCTTCGAAAAAGGGCGCGCAGGCGGAAGCCAATATACTTAAGCCGGATGCCGATTTCATAATTGAAAATGCAGATATTATCACATCGGTCACCCTTGCGCCCGAAATGGACAAGGATCACGCTTGCATCAAGAAGCTTGAGGCGGAATCCGACGTGCTGGTTTCTATGGGACACACCGATGCTACGTTCGATGAAGCAATGAGCGCGGCAAAGGACGGTGTTAATCACGCTACACACCTGTTCAACGCTATGTCAGCGCTTGCACACAGAAATCCCGGCGTTGTCGGTGCGGCGCTTGCATCGGATAACGTTTCGGTCGAGGTTATCGCAGATACCTTCCATATCAATCCCGGACTCTATTCGATAGTTGCAAAGGTCAAGGGCGACAAGATGGTGCTGATAACCGACTGTACCCGCGCGGGAGGAATGCCCGACGGCGAATATGATCTTGGCGGACAACCCATCTTCCTCAAGGGAATCGAGTGCAGACTTGCCGACGGTACAATTGCCGGAAGCGTTCTGAAGCTCAACAGCGCGGTAAAGAACGTTCTCGATCACACCGCACTTCCCGCAAACGAGGTCTTCAATATGGCATCTCTTAACCCCGCAAAGGCGATCAAGTGTGACGACCGTATCGGCTCGCTTGAGGCAGGCAAGGATGCGGATATCATTATCGCAGATGAAAATATCAATATAATCAGAACCATAAAGAAAGGTAAAACGATCTATGAAGCTTAAAGTATTAGCACCGCTCGATCCCGGCTTTATGCCGATGTCGGTTGTATACCGCGATTTTGAAGCTGCAGTAAAGGCAGAGGGCGGAGAGCCGCTCACCATCGGACTTGAAAGAAACGACGGTCTTACCTCCGTATTCACCATCGAGGTGTTTAAGGATGGCACAGGACACGATGAGGAGAACCACGAGTTCGTTGAAAGAATAGTCAAAACTCTTCTTTGGATCCGCGGCGGATATAAGATAATCATCGCAGGCTCCAAGGTTATTGCCGATAAAATTAAGGCAGATTACTCCGAGGGCGGCATCCGCGCTTTTGACAACGATTTTATGTCCGGCGTTTACGAGGCTCCCTTTGAGGTCATCCACGTTCCCTTCGATCAGGCTCCCGTTGCAAAGGAGACCGCATCCCCCGTCGGCCGTCATCTTGACGGTTGCCGCATCGGCTTTGACGCAGGCGGAAGTGACCGTAAGGTAAGTGCAGTAGTCGAGGGTGAAGCCGTATATTCCGAGGAAGTTGTTTGGTTCCCCAAGCTTCAGAATGACCCCAAGTATCACTACGACGGAATTATGGAGGCTATGAAGACTGCCGCTTCCAAGATGCCGAAGGTTGACGCGATCGGCGTATCCACCGCAGGCGTTGTCATCGGAAACCGCATTATGACCTCCTCGCTCTTCCTCAAGGTAAAGAACGAGAATCCCGAGGCATTCGAAAAGGTAGTTAAGAACATCTATACCGACATTGCCAAGGAGCTTGGTGGCGTTCCGATCGAGGTAGCCAATGACGGTGACGTTACTGCTCTTGCGGGCGCAATGGATCTTGACGATACCAACGTTCTCGGTGTTGCAATGGGCACAAGCGAAGCAGGCGGATACGTTGACGGAAACGGCAATATCACCGGCTGGCTCAACGAGCTCGCATTCGTTCCTGCTGACTACAACAAGAACGCAATGGTAGACGAATGGTCCGGCGACTACGGTTGCGGAGTTAAGTATTTCTCGCAGGATTCCGTAATCAAGCTTGCTCCCGCAGCGGGAATCGAGCTTGACGAAAGCGCATCCCCCGCAGAAAAGCTCAAAGTTGTTCAGAAGCTTATGGCAGAGGGCGACGAGCGCGCTGCAAAGATCTACGAAACTATCGGCGCATATTTCGGTTACGCTGTGGCTTACTATGCTATATTCTACGATATAAAGCACGTTCTTCTTATGGGACGTGTATCCTCCGGTGAAGGCGGAAGCATCCTTTACAAGACAGCACAGAAGGCTCTTGCAGAGGAATTCCCCGAGCTTGCGGAAAAGATCACAATTCACCTCCCCGACGAAAGCAGCCGCCGCGTAGGCCAGTCCATCGCAGCCGCAAGCCTTCCCAAGATTTGAATAATCAAATAACTTACAAAAGCCTCGGATGTTCCGAGGCTTTTGGTTCGTTTTGGGTTAACTATACGTTTATTGACATTTTGTAATATATGTGATATAATTAATCAATTTATAAGAATAGAGGTGATAACATGAATGAGATATGGTCAAAGTACATACAAGGCATAAAAACACTATACTCAAGTAGAAAACTGCGGTTTGACGATATATTCAGCGAACAATACAAGTCCTTTTTCGATTTTGATGAGAATAAGCCGATTAAGATACTTGAGGTAGGTTGCGGTCCCGGTGCGTTGGCTGAAGCTCTTCATAGATGGTATCCGTTAGCAGAGATTACAGCAATCGATAGAGACAGTAATTTTATTTGCTATGCAAAAGAGAATGTACACGGTGTCAATTTCTTGGAAGGTGATGCCACATCGTTACCGTTTGATGATAATTCTTTTGATGTCACTATTTCAAATACAGTAAGCGAACATATTGAGCCATCAAAGTTTTACGGCGAGCAACGTAGAGTTTTGAAGCCAAACGGTGTTTGTATAGTTTTGTCATCCAGAAAAGGAATCAATATATCTCCGAAGTGTTTTACCTACAACAAATTTGAACAAGAGTTTCAGAACAAGGTTAATCAATTTGATAATACCCTAAATGATTATTCGATATGCAAATATCCAATGAGCGAGGCGGAACTCCCGCTTGCATTGCAAAAATACGGTTTCGATTATGTATCAACCGGTTATGCTACCGTCGATTTAACTCCCGATGCCCCGAAATACAAGGCTGAAATGGCACATGATATGATAAATTCGATTCGCTATTGTTCACTCGAGTCGATTGAATCGGTATTGAACACTATGCCGGAACATTTTACCGAAGATGAAGTGTCAAAAATGAAGCAAATCGTAAACGAGAGATTTGACGGTAGAATAGCAGACTACGATGCGGGTAAGAAGTATTGGGAAACCAATCTTTCTATTATTATGATGATCCGCGGTACAAAAACGTTATCTCGTATATAAATAACAAACAAAGCACTCGATTTCTACCTCGAGTGCTTTCTTCTATCATCTCTGCCTTTTCTCCATCTTCCTCCAACTCACAAACCCATAAATGTCGTTCACAAGGAAAGTAAGGAAACAAACGACCACCGAAATGTAAGAAACATCTACCATTGTCGCTATCACCCATAATGCAATGAGAACGATGTCGTTTGCGGCATAAGCAAGTGCGAAATACGGGCTTCTGCGGAAGGTCAGATATACTGCGATAAAACTTGTTGTGACGGAAATCGTGCTCGGCAAGAGATTGGCGGTATTGAAGTATTTGAGAATGAAATAGAATATTGCCGTCACGATCAGCGTAAGGATCATCATAAACACGATCTCGGCTTTTTTCAGTCTGTTGACCTTCACCTCGGCTTTGTTGCCGTTATAAGGGTTTTTCAGCCAGGATACGAGCGCAAAGACCGCCATCGGCCCGGTCATACACAGATAAGTTATCATCTCGCCGTAATAGGCGAAGGAGTAGGAAATAATTCCGTAAATAACGCTGAAAATTATCATCAGTACCTGCCCAAAGGGATTGCCCTTCGCGCAGAAGATCAAGGATGTCGCGCCGAGAAGGGAAGCTATAAGAGTCAGCGGATTTGAGCGGTCAAAAAGACAGTAAAAGGCGGCTATCAGAAATAAAGAAGACCCCCATAAAGCCCATTCGAATTTGCTGAAATATCTAAATATTTTCATTTTTCCTCCAAAAAATAAGCATTCGACATACATCTTCAAAGACCTAACGATGTATTCGAATGCTTTTTCTACCCGGTGGCAGATATTTTTTGTTATTATATCACATTACGGTGGATTTGTCAATCCTTTGCCCGCAATCTCTGTCTTGACAATTCGGCGCAAATATTGTATAATTACTTAAATACAAAATTTGGAGGCACTATGAAATCGACAATTAAGCGTTTCACCGCTTGTTTTCTTGCTTTGATCACTCTTCTTTCTGCCTTTGCCGCTTGTGCCGATACGGGCAAAGAGGAGCCGATAACCACAGAACCTCTTTCCACCGAAGCTCCTGTTCAGGTGGAAACTACCGTTGAGGAAACTGAACCCGCACCTAAGGTTTATCTTACCGTAAATGCCGCAAGCTCGGGGGCGGTAAGCGTTGTAAGATCGGATAGCATTCAAAAGCTTACAACCCAGCTTGACCTCTGTACTGCATTCCACAAGGAGATAAACAAGCGCTTGGGCGCAACCTTCTCGATTCGAACCGACTTTGTTACGCCCGGTCAGTCTGTCGACGATAATATCGAGATCCTCGTTGGCGACACCGTCCGCGAAGCAAGCGTTGAGCTGAGTTCAAAGCTTGAAATCCTCGGTTCACACGGCTTCGGCATTATCGTTCGCGGCAACAAGATCGCGGTGGACGGTACAACATTCGATATGCTTTATAAGGGGCTCGATCACCTTCTTGAAAATTTCGTTACCAAAGACGAATCGGGCAATCCGCAGATCAAGCTTGAGGATGGCTTCGAATATTTCGAAAAGACCGAAAACGGTTATATTTCCCCCGAGGAAGTAATGACGTCGGGAAGAGAAATGGCGTTTTACAGCATTGAAAAGCTTGCCGATGTTCCAACTTACAATGGCTGCGATGTCCTCCAGGGCGGCGGAAGCGACGGTAAATATGCTTACTATGCAATGATCAATAAGTCCACAACCCCCGAAACGGGAATGATCTATAAGTTTGACAAGGAAACCTGGGAGCTTGTTGCTAAATCCAAGCCTATGCCCTCGGGTCACACAAATGACATTACGTATGATTCAAAGAATCACCGCCTTGTCATTTCTTTCTGCTCGGCATCAGATAACTACAAGGGCCTTGTTTTTGTCAATCCCGACACGCTCGAGTTTATCGAATACGTAACCTGCCCCACGTCAAACAGAGGTGTTTGCTACTTGCCCGAAACAAATCAGTATCTCTTTGCAACAAGCTATACTTTCCATCTGACCGATGAGAATTTCAACACGATAAAGAGCACAACGGACGGCTATAAGGAGCTTACAACGCAGGGATTCTACTGCGACGGCAAATACATTTTTGATCCCCGCTGGAAATCCGGCGCAAGATACCAGACGATCACGATCAATACTCTCGACGGCAAGTTTATCGCCGCAGTACCTTTTTATAATGTAGACGGCGAACCCGAAAACATTTACCGTGACGGTAACAGCTTTATTATGGGATGCAACAAATCCGATGCCGTATTCCGTATAGCACTCCTTTATAAGAAATGGTGGGAATGATGGAACCTAAAATACTTATTGGACAGATCCTCGGCTTTATTGCGCCGATAATAACTTTTGTATCATATCAAGTAAATTCGAAGAAAAAGCTGCTCATTCTGCAGACGGCTGCCACACTCACCACTTGCCTTTCATATCTTCTTCTCGGCGCTTCATCGGGTTTCGCACTCAATATCGTTTGCATTATCCGAAACGTAGCCTTCTTCTTCCAAGATTCAAAATCAAGGATGAATATGATTTCGGCTTGCATTCTTGCCGCAATAATGGGCGGACTCGGTTTCCTTTCTTGGGAAGGACCTATCTCGCTTCTTGTCATCCTTGCGCTTGCGGCGAACACGATCTTTATGTCGTTCGGTGACGCACAGCTTCTCCGCAAGAGCGTTATATGCACGTCCTCGATGATTTTGATCTATAATTTCTGCATTCCCAATCCCACTATCGGCGGAATCATCAACGAAAGCGTTGCAATCGTTGCGTCGATCATAGGAATTATTGCTTTTGTTAAGATGAAAAAGGAGAAGACAAAATGATGACCAAACGCGAATTACCTCCCAAGAGTGAACGTATAATAGAACCCTTCAAAATGTTCGGGAACGTATACTTCGTCGGTACTTATGCCGAATCGTCGCATATCATCGACACCGGTGAAGGTCTGATTATGATCGATACGGGAGCGCCGTCAAATCTGACTGTGATCCTTGCGGGGCTCCAAAAGCTCGGCTTTGCTCCCGCTGACGTAAAATACATAATCAACTCCCATTGGCATTGGGATCACACCGAATCCACTCGCGCAATGGTCGAGCTTTCGGGCGCAAAGACTTTGATAGGCCGTGAGGATTATGAAAAGGCAAAGAGATATTTCGATGCAGACATCCTCATTTCCGAGGGCGATACGCTGACTCTCGGCAATACCACAATAAACTTCATCGAAACTCCGGGTCACACCAAGGGTACGATCTCTTTCTTCTTCAACGTTGAAGAGAACGGCAAAGTCGTCCGCGCGGGAATGTTCGGAGGAGCGGGCGTCAACACGCTTCATCAAGGCAAGTTCGATTACGAAGGCTGCCGCGAGGATTACCGCAATTCCGTGAACCGCCTCCTCGGAGAAAAGGTTGAACTCTTCCTCGGTAACCATAGCTGGAATAACCACACCTATGAAAAATGGCTCGATCTTTGCGAGATCGGAGAAAATTACTTTGTCGACCCCTCCGGATGGACCCGCTTCCTCGAATCCTGCCTTGTCAAGCTTGATGAAACTATAGCTAAAGATGTTTTATAAAAGTAATAGCCGTCGTAATGACGGCTATTTTCAATATTTTTCTATACTGCAAATCCCGCTTTTCATAATGATCTTGCGGAGCAGAGGAGAGCAGAGGATTTTCATTTTTGGGATCTTGAAGAAGAGTTTAAGACGTAATTTTGCTGTCTTTTTCTTGTAGGTTTTAAGTACTTTATCGGGATCGCTCTTAGATGCAAAAGCATCGGCAAGATATTTTCCACTGAGGAATGCGCTGCTTATTCCTTCAAAAGAGCTTGCGCTGATGAGTCCCGCCGCTTCGCCGATGAGGAATACACCGTCTTTGCCGAAAATAAAGTCTTGTTGCTTTCTCGGACTTGTCAACAGACAAGCTTCAATCTTCACAGCCTCGCCAAAAGAGTGCCCGAGGTGCTCTTCAACTCTTGCTTTCTGTTTAAAATACGCCTCGCGCCCACCCTTGATGTCAAAGGCACCGCCGAAAATGACGTATCCGTCCTTGCGGATGGTCCAGGAACAGCTATCCGAGGTTTCGGGGTCATAAATGCAGGAATAGCTCGGCATATCCCCACCGTCATCCTTGAAATGTTCCTGGATCGAAATATAAAGCTTACTCGGAGAATCAAAAAACGTGCGTCTGACTATCGAAGAGCCTCCGTCCGCGCCGATAATGTAATCGGCAGATAATTCAAATTTTCCTTTTTCTGTATCAGCGGTGATTTTTCGATCGTCGATATTGGTGCATCTGCCTCGAATTATATCAACGTTTTCGGGAATCAGTTCAAGAAGCCACTCATCGAAAGCCGCGCGATCCATATTCAGATAATGTCGCTGATAGTTCCGCGTGATACCGGAGGCGAGGTCGATCGTTTTGACGTCAAAGATCTGCGGGTCGGCAAGAATGCTTTTCGGAAGATCAAGATCAAACTGCGCCAGCACTTTCTGCGCATCGGGCGCAAGAAGTCCGCCGCAGACCTTCGATCCCGTCCTCGGCTTTTCATCTATAAGAACTATTCTTTTCTCGGGACAGGACTTTGCAAGCTCACGCGCAAAAGTTGCTCCTGCAGGCCCACCGCCGATGACGGCAATGTCATAGTGACTTTTCATAAGAATTACTCCCGCTAATTGATACGTTTATTATACAATATAAAAGTGTCTGTGTCAATAGAAATTATTTTTGAAAAATTATCTCAAATTATCATATTCCTCTTGATTTTTCGGTGATTTTGTTGTATTATATTATTATTATCATCAAAATTACGGAGGCACAAAAATGAGCAAGAACGTAAAAGACATCATTAAGATGATCGAAGAAAACGGTATAAAGATGATCGACTTCAAAATGGTCGATATCAACGGTCAGTACCGTCACGTATCCATTCCCGCGGCTAACTTCTCCGAGGACACGATGAAGAGCGGCATCGGCTTTGACGCGTCCAACTACGGATATGCGGTAGTAGAGAAGAGCGATATGGTATTCATCCCCGACCCCGACACCGCAGTCATCGACCCCTTCTGTTCTATCCCCACCCTTTCGATGACGGGTAACGCAATGATCATCGACACACCCGAAAACCGCCCCCTGCCCCAGTACCCCAGAAACATCATCAAGGCGGCAGTTGCGGAAATGCAGAAGAGCGGCATCGCAGACGAGATGTTCATTCTTCCCGAATTTGAGTTCTACCTCTTCGACCGTGCAGGCTGGCAGGTCAGCGGAAACGAGATCAGCGCCTCCATCGATGCAAAGCAGTCCTATTGGAACAGCGCAACCGAGGGTCTCGGCGTTGTTGTTCCCAAGCAGAAGAATTATCACATCGCAAAGCCATTTGATATTTCCTATGAAGCACGCAGCGAAATGTGCCTTCTTATGAAGGAAATGGGCATCGAGATCAACTATCACCACCCCGAGGTTGCCGCATCCGGTCAGTTTGAGATCGAGCCTCAGCTCGGCGAGGTCGTACATATGGCAGACGCGACTATGATGATCAAGTACATCATCCACAACACCGCACTCAAGTACGGCAAGACTGCAACATTTATGCCCAAGCCCATCTACGGCGAGGCGGGAAGCGGAATGCACGTTCATATGCTCCTTATGAAGGACGGCAATCCCGTATTCTCTGACGATAACGGCTACGCGCACCTCTCCGAGACCGCGCATTACTTTATGGGTGGACTTCTCAAGCATATCGCATCCCTCTGCGCACTCACCAACCCCAGCACCAACTCCTTCAAGCGACTCGTTCCCGGCTTCGAGGCACCCGTAACAATTGGTTACGCTACTTCCAACAGAAGCGCGGTCATCAGAATCCCCGCTTATGCAAAGTCGCCCGATAAGCGCCGCTTCGAACTTCGTAACCCCGATGCGACCTGCAACCCCTATTTCTGCTACGCAGCAATCCTTATGGCAGGACTTGACGGCGTCAAGAACAAGATTGATCCCCATGCAAACGGTTGGGGACCCTACGACTTCAACCTCTTCCACCTTCCCGAGGAAGAGAAGGCAAAGCTCAAGGGACTTCCCACCTCTCTCGAGGAGGCTCTCTCCGCTCTCGAGGCAGACCACGACTACCTCACCGCAGGCGGCGTATTCCCCGAGGAGCTTATCAAGAACTTCATCAAGACCAAGCGCGCCGAGTGCAGCGAGATGTCCAAGATCCCGCACCCTGCAGAGTTTGATAAGTATTTTAATCTTTAATCGTAATTATGAACACGATGAAATGTCTCCGCTGCGGAGAGGATATGCAGTATCTGTCGCGTGAGAGGATCCAACTCGGCAAGACCGGCTGGGTCCTCGGCGACCTGCCGAATCTTTTGTCGGGGGCGCTTGAAGTGCAGATATGCGTTTGCCCCAAGTGCCGAAAACTCGAGTTTTTCCTCGCGGAAAACGAAACGCTTGACGATGAGACCCCGAAAAAGACTTGCCCCGAATGCGGCACGGTCCACGATTTCGATTACCCGAAATGCCCAAAGTGTAAACACGAATATTTCTGATATGAAACAGAGCACCGCGAAAGCGGTGCTCTGTGATTTTAATTCTTTTTCTTTGTGACTTTGATAATGTAAATTCCTGCGAATATCGCAACCTCTGCAAAAATTGCGATAGCAAGCATAGTTTTGATTCCCGATTTTAAGGTGTTGGCTTCTCTCATCGCATCGCGGGTGTAAACGATTATCGGACATCTATCTTCGGATTCGGTGTTATACTCAATGCGCGAATAAAGATTGTTATGATAATAGTATTCGAGAATTTCGTTACCATGCTTGTCTTTCAGAACGACGGAATTCTTGAAAGGCTCGGGGTTGTCCTCGTCGATGATGAGCGCACTGCCCACTAAATTTCCGTCAGCGTCGTAATACCATTCGCCCGATTCGTTTTTTGCTTCGTCATAGCTTGATTCCATATATTCCTTGAACTCTTCGGGAGTTTCAAGTACTATCTTGTCGGCAAATCTCGTAGAAGAGATACTATCGATGACCGATATTGCAATACCGAGAAGAATTGCGATAACCAAGCTTATTGACGATAGACGAATAAGAAGCTTTCGCGAATATTTTTCATGAGAAAGACCCGCTTCATTAAAAACGAGAATACTCCGACGAATCAGCGCAGATTTGATAATAATGCGATAGATAAGATATGCAAGAATGATGCCTGCAGCAGCAAATGTAATTCCGTACAAGATCCAAGAATCGAATCCAAGACCAAAATTTACACCGTTGATGACCGTGACGAGAGGCAGACAGAACGCGAAAATCGCGATATTCACAAAATAAACGGCAACAGACTTTTGAATAAATGACGTGTTTGCTGCGTCTATAAGCTCGCGGTAATCATCGTCCTCGTCGGTGGTAATTCTTACGTTTGAGGTGAAGCAGATCTGACAGATCACACTCGCAAGAAGAAATGCCGACGTAACGAAGAATGCGATCAATCCCTTTGAAAACCCAAGATTGATTATCATTCCCACGATCAGTCCAAGCAGGGATATCCCGATTGATATCAGCGTGAGATTATCAAATCTTCGCTTCTTTCCGAAGAGCATAGTCTTGAACTGCTTTTCACTCTTTTTCTTTTGCTTGATAGTGTCATCGTCGCTTTGATGTTCTAACGTATCGGGATTGTTCCGCTCACCACGAAGCAGCTCATCCGTCGTGATCCCGAATAACTCCGCGATTGCGGGGATAAGTGAAAGATCGGGGTCGCACTCGTCGCGCTCCCAACGGCTGACCGTCTTATCCGAAACGAAAAGTTTGTCAGCGAGATCCTTTTGTGTCATTCCGTTTGCCTTGCGCAAAACGGCTATAAACTTGCCTATTGTTTTCTTTTCCATAACGTACCTCCATAGGGTTTGAATCAGCCGCGCCGGCTTGGCTGTGGCTACATTCTACCATTTTGTCAGAGAAAAGTCCACCCATCAGACCGAGAATCACTCTCGGAATGCGAGAATTTGCGGTTTTCACCCCATTATACCACATTTCTCGCGCCTTTTCAATCGGAAATTGAAATCCCTATTGTAAAAAAGAGGAAAATATGATATAATAAATTGAATATTTAGTTTTGGAGATATATCTATGGATAACAAATCTAAAGAAAAGAATAAAAGTCTGCGCCGTGCGATGACGGCGGAGAAGCTGACCGAAATGCTCCGCGAAATCGATATTTCCGCTGCGGTCGAAAGCGAGGGTACGTATACCGCAACCGCACGCTTGACAGCTCTTTTCGATCACGGCACATTCTCGCGCATCGGCGCGTATATGAACCGCTCGTCCGATCCCGACGAGCCCGCGGGAGTCATCTGCGGATACGGATCTGTCGGCGGCCGCCTTGTCTATGCTTTTGCACAAGACCGCGCGCGTATGAACGGCGCATTTGATTCGACCTCGGGCAAGCTGATCTGCGACCTTTACGCTATGGCTCTGCGTAACGGCGCGCCCATCGTCGGCATCTTCGACTCGGATGGCGCCTATATCTATGAGGGCGCAAAAATGCTTGCCGCGCTTGGTAAAACCGTGGCGGCGAACAGCTCGGCTGTCGGAATTGTACCGCGAATCGCGCTCGTTCCCGGCGTTTGCGGAGGAACGCACGCAGTTCTCGCATCCTCGTTTGATTTCCTTGTTTCGGTTAAGGAATCTACCGAGATATATGCCGTTTCTCCCTTTGTAAGCGGCGCCAAGTCCGCTCCCGCCCCCGAGGGGATTTCCGCATACGAGGCGGAGGACGAAGGCGAGCTTTACCGTTTCGCGCGTAATCTCATTGGTTTTCTTCCTTCTAATAATACCGAGGGAACTGCCATCGATCCCGATGTTCCCGATTTCGAGCTTCAGCGCTCTCCCGATCTCCGCTCGCTTTGCGGCGAGGCTCTGATCGCCGAGATCGCGGATAAGAAAAATTACGTTCGTCTGTTTGCCGAATACGCTCCCGAAATTGCAGTCGGATTCGCTTCTGTTGGCGGAATCGGATGCGCTTTCGTTTCTTCCGAAAGATCGCAGAAAGACGGCGCGCTGACCCCCGCCGCTTGCCGCGCTATAACAAAGATACAGAAATTCGCCGACTCGTTTGGCTTGCCGATGCTCACTTTCGTAGATTGCCCCGGATTTGATAATTCCGTCACAGACAACGCATTCTACCTCGAAAGCGCGTCGGCAATGAGCGATGCGTTTGCTTTTTCGTCGAATCCGAAGATAACAACGGTTATCGGCAGAGCATACGGCCCCGGATTTGTCTATATGGCTTCAAAGTCGATCGGCGCGGACGTCTGCTTCGCTCTTACCGATTCGGTCATAAGTGCACTTTCGCCCGAAGCATCCGTAGCCTTCCTTTGGAACGATAAGATCAAAGAAGGCGATCTTACCGCAAGCCGCGAGATGCTTGAGCTTGATTGGCGAGAAAAGTATGCCTCCCCCAATGACGCCGCACTTTGCGGTGAGGTGGATGATATTCTGACCCCATCCGAGCTTCGCCCGAGAATCGTTTCCGCACTTTATATGCTTCTTGGCAAGCTGCGCTCGCAGCCTGCGCGCCGCAAGAGGTGATGATATGTTTATGCTTGAAAGTGCCGTAACCTTGCCGAAAGAGGGCATATTTACCCTTATCGGCATTGCGGTTTTGTTGGTTTTGTACCTTGTTTTGCGATTTGTAAAAAGCAAAAAGCGGGAAGAACCCGTCGAAATTATCGAAGAAGTCAGCGAGGAAGAGATCACCGCAATAACTGCGGCAGTCGCCCTCATCCTCGAAGAAGAAGCCGAAAGGGAAGAGCGAAAGCCCACTCCCTTCCGTGTCGTATCCTTCAAAAGAACAAACAAACGCCGTATAGGAGATTAATATGAGACAGTTCAAAGTTAAAGTCAACGGTAAAGAATATGAGGTCGAGATCGAGGAGATCAAGACCGAAGAAGCCGAAAATACCGAAGAGAAAAAAGAAGAATCCGAAAAAGAAGATAAATAATGGATAAGTCAAAAAGAGTACTTAACCTTTCGCACGCCGATATCGAGACCTTTGAAGAAAAGGATTTCAAAGGCTATTCGGCTATCGATGTAACCGAATATTGTTTTGGCGAGCTTGAGGAAGACCCATGGGATACTATGCGATCTCTCCGCGCGCTTTTGAGGGATTCAAAACTTCGCCTGACCTTCGGCGGTCAGGCTCTCCTTGGATACCGTCATTTTCCCGATGAGATTGTTGATGCCTTCGTCGCCGCCGCGGTAGATAACGGCATCAATGCGATCAGAATATTCGATGCTCTCAATGATGCAAGAAATCTCGAAACCGCTGCCGCTTCCGCAAAAAAATACGGCGCCGAGCTCGAGATCGCTATGGTATATACTGAAAGCCCTGTCCACTCGATTCCCTATTTTGCCGGTTATGCTTCGCAAATTGCCGCTATGGGAGCCGATTCGATAGGCATTATTGGAGTTTCAAACGAATTCGTCTGCCGTGAGCTGACGGAGGCGGTCATAAAAGCCGTCCGGATTCCCGTGTCCGTTTCGACAACCGAAGAAAAGATTGCTGATATCTCCCTCGATTCGGGCGCGGTGACAGCGGAAGTTTATGCCCTTGAAGCTTATGGAGCAGAATTTGCCGAGGAAGCCGAGCAAGTAAGGAAGGACGCCGGATATCCGCCAATGGTATATCCGATCTCGTTCACGATCGGCGCGCAGGCGATAAGAAATAGTTATTCTTCAAAGAGATATGAAACCGTCGGCGAGGATTTCAAAGATCTCGTTCTCGGCAAATTCGGCAAGCTCCCCGCGCCTCTTGCGCCCGAGTTCGTTTCCGAGATCTGCGGTGACGAACCTCTTGTGCTCGTCCGCCCCGCCGATCTTTTAGAGCCCGAATACGACCGCATCCGCGAATATACCGCCCCGTGGCTTGAGCAGGAAGAAGACATCCTCACCTACGCCATCTACCACGGTATTGCAATTGCATTCTTTGAAAAGCGCAAGGCAAAAAAGTACGCGCTTGATATGCCGCACGCGCACAAAGATCTCGGAATTCATACAGTATAAAAAAATAACCGAAAGCCGGTGCTTTCGGTTATTTTTTATAGTTTTTATCTGCGAATCCCGCAATATAAACCTCAAATCTGTGCGAGCAGCAAGGGCAGCAGACCTTATGCTTACCCGCTTTCTTGGGAAGACGGAGTACGTTCTTGCAATTCTTACAGCGACGGTAAACGTGCGTTTTTCTGTCGCGTATGCGATCGCGCTGAAGGCGGAAAAATCCGGTGATCTTTTTTACGAATCGCAAAAAATCCGCATTTTCCTTGCGCCTTTTATAAAGATTCTTTGAAAGATATCTGAAAAGAGCCCACGAGATCAATGCGATATAAGCGACGTTAACGATCAGCTTGGGAATACCTTGCAGAAAGAGAGCGAAGATGATGAGGAACAGGCAAACAATAAGCAAAAAATTATAAAGCGCGTCAACGCCGTTGCGCCCTTGCATAAATTGCCATACCCGCTCACGGAGTGGAGTTTTGTTTTTCATATTTTCCTCCGGGGAATGCGCAGGGGACGACCAACGCCGTCCCCATAGGTGAAATTACTTCTTGAGAGATTTGCTGATCTCTGCGAGAAGTTCTGTCTGCTTCATAATGGAAGCGCGGAAAGCAGCCTCTTCCTCAGCCTTTGCCTTCGCAACCTCAGCCTCAGCGGCAGCCTTTTCCTCTGCAGCCTTAGCAGCGGCTGCATCAGCCTCAGCCTTCGCAGCGAGCTCCTTCTCGTTTGCCTTGTCCTTGATCTTGTTGATCATTCTTACAACGCAGAAGATGCAGAATGCAATGATAAGGAAGTCGATGATGGTCTGTGCCCAAGTGCCCCAAAGGATAGCAACTTCTTTTACAAGAACTTCTCCGGTAGCGGGATCGAGCTCTTCGGGAGTGATAATAGTCTTAATAGAATCAAGACTGCCGGTCTTGAGGAAGATACCAACGAAGGGGTTGATGATGTAGTTAACAAAACCTGTTACGATCTTGCTGAACGCGCCGCCGACAACAACGCCGACTGCCATATCTACCACGTTACCGCGGGAGATGAATTTTTTGAAATCTGCACCAAAGGTGCTCTTCTTCTTTGCCATAATAAAACCTCCGGCATAAAACAATAAGTTAATATAATTATAAAACTATTTGGGCTCTATGTCAAGACCAAATTTGAATTTTGTTTGAAATTTTTGAAAGTTTACAGTTTACTTTGCGATGCAATGGCAAAAAAGGCTTGACCTTTTTTCAAAAATATAGTATAATAAATCCGTATGAAAAAATCTTTGGAGGATTTACCAAAAATGAAGAGATTCAGAGAAGAACATTATTCTTTCGTCGTTGTCGGCGGAGGTATGTCGGGTCTTTGTGCTGCTATCGCGGCGGCTCGTGAGGGCGTTAAGACTGCACTCATTCACGCGCGTCCCGTGCTTGGCGGAAACGCATCCAGCGAGATCAGAATACATATCTCGGGCGCTGACCAGAGCCTTCGTCAGCCCGATTACGCAGAAAGCGGACTTGTTTACGAGCTTATGCTTGAGAACAAGGCTGTCAACGATTCCTTTAGCTATTCCACTTGGGATATGGTCCTTTTCCGCAAGGCAAAGGAAGAGCCCAACCTTACCACTTATTTTAACACCTCTATGTACGATTGCGAAGTTGAAGATGACCGCATCGTAGCTATCAGATGCTTCCAGGAGACCACAGAGCTCCGTCTGCGCATCACCGCTCCCATCTTTGCTGACTGCACCGGTAACGGTACTCTCGGTTACTTCGCGGGCGCAGAGTTCAGACAGGGAAGCGAATCCAAGGCTGAAACAGGCGAGCCCCACGCGCCCGAGAAGGCAAACAACGAGAGAATGGGTAACACCATTCTTATGAAGGCTGTCGACACCGGCAAGCCCGTTAAGTTCACACCTCCTCCTTTTGCAAAGCACCTCACCGAGCATCAGCTTCGTTACAGAGTACACTCCAAGACCATGAAGGTTGACGCTTCCATGGCTCCCGACCCCGAGGAATGGCTCCGCCTTTCCGCAAACTCCTGCGCAGCGGTTGACTACGGTTACTGGTGGCTCGAGCTTATGGGCGACGGCGAAGATATCATCGAGGATTACGAGAAGATCCGTGACGACCTCTATGCATACGCATACGGTCTTTGGGATCATATCAAGAACGGCGGCGAGCACGGCGCAGATAACTTCGAGCTTATCTGGGTTGGTGCACTTCCCGGAATGCGCGAGAGCCGCAGACTTATGGGCGATTATATGCTCAATGAGAACGACATTCTCGACCACAAGGTATTCGACGATGCAGTTATTCACGCAGGTTGGTGCGTTGACCTTCACGCTCCTCACGGTCTGCTCGACTTTGATATCCTTCCCTCCGATTGCAACCACTTCGAGGGTATCTATACCGTTCCTTACCGTTGCTACTACTCCAAGAATATCAAGAACCTCTTTATGGCTGGTAGAAATATCTCCACCACCAAGCTCGGTCTTGCTTCCACCAGAATCATTTCCTGCTGTGCAAACGGCGGTCAGGCTGTCGGTGTTGCGGCTTCTCTTTGTGAGAAGTATGGCTGCGATCCTCGCGGCGTAATCGATCATATCACCGAGCTTCAGCAGATCATGCTTCGTGAAGACGGCTATCTCCCCCTCCCCTACAAGAATGAGGACGAGAAGGATATGGCTCGCACCGCGACTGTTTCCGCAACCTCCTTCATCGCAGGCGGAGAGCCCGAAAAGGTTATCAACGGTGTATCGAGAAAGATCGGCGAAGAGCACAATGCATGGATGACCGATTCCATCTCCGAGGGCGGCGAGACCCTTACCCTCAAGCTTGACGGTGCAAAGACCGTAAGCCAGGTAAGAGTAACCTCCGATTCCAACTTCGCATACCCCATCCGCGTTACTATGTCCGCAAACAGACAGTCCCAGCAGAGAATCGGCGTTGCTCCCGAGCTTCTCAAGGACTTCGACGTTGTTCTTTACAAGGACGGCAAGGAAGTCGGCAAGAAGGAAGTCCGCGGCAACTATCTCCGCCTTGCGGTTTGTGACGTTGAGCCCACCGAGGCTGACGAGGTCAAGATTCACGTTCTTGCAACCAACGGCGCTCCCGCTATCAAGGTTTACGAGGTTAGAATTTATTAATCTTAGTTGATAGGACAAAATGGTACAGCTTCATGCTGTGCCATTTTTTTGTTAAATAATGAAAAAAGTATTGACAAAACTTTAATTATATGATATATTAATCTTATCCCAAAATATCTGAAAGGAAATCAGAAAAATGAAAAAATTTCTTTCTATCGCACTTGCACTCGTAATGGTTCTTTCTATGGCTGCTTTCTCCGCATCTGCAGAGAACTACGAGGAAAAAACCGTTGAAACCAATTGGCAGCTTGGCTACGTTGGTTCCTCTTCCAACACCGCAGGCTTTGTCAACGTTCTTAACCCCAACGGCGGCAGCTATTCCTACTCCGACGTTATCGACATGGGCCCCGCAGGCTCCACTATCTCCTTTGCTGACGATGCATCCGCTTATGCATCCGCTGCAGCTTACGTTTTCTCCTTCTGGAAGAAGAACGGCGCAGAGTATGAGCTTGACCTCGAAGCAAACAATATTCCCGGTTACAGTGTTGCGGCTTCCAGAAGCTATGAGTTCGTAACCACCGAGGATAACCAGGCTATCCGCGTTACCTATCGCTCCGAGCAGAAGGCTGATATGACCCCCGTATTCGAAGAGATCTTCATTGACGGTGTAAAGGTTGACACCAACTGGAATTTCGGTTACGTTAAGGCTGACGGCTCTATCGTTGCAAGCGGCTCTGCTTACTCTTACACCGACGTTATCGTCGTTCCCAAGGCAGGAAGCAAGGTAACCTTCACCGATACCAACAAGAACGGTACTGCATTCTGCTCCAACAGCGCATACGTATTCTCCACCTGGACCAAGGATGGCGAAAACTGGATATTCGCAAGCGGCGTTAAGGGTGAAGAAGGAACTTTCACTAACACTCCCGTTGTTTATTCCTACACCTCCACCAAGGACAACGAGCTTGTAAGACTTTGCTACCGTTCGGAAGAGAAGGCAAACGCTCCCATCGATCCCGCCCTTCGTCCCGTTGTTATTCTCAAGACTCCCGTAGCTGAAGCTCCCGTTGAGCCTCCCGTAGAGCCCGAGAACCCCACCACAGGTGACGCTACTCTTAATATCGTCGCTGCAGTTCTTGCAAGCCTTGCACTCGCAGTAACCGTAATCAAGAAGAGAACAATCGCGTAATTCGGATAATTCTCAACTCATTTTAATTGTAGCTTATTATGAAAAAACACGCATCAATCAGAATTCTTTCCTGGATTCTTTTATTGACTATGCTTTCTTCCGTCATCTGCGCGTGCTCCCCTGCGGGAACAAATGCAGAAACGACCGTAGAAGAAACTCCTTCAACCGAGGGGATCGTTGAAACCGATGCTGCAACCGATGCTGAAACCACAGCTCCCGCAGAGACCACAGCTCCCGAGGCAACGACCGAGGCAGAAGTAACTACAGCTCCCGTCGCAGCAGAGAAGAAGGACTATGTTGTAACTCTCGAGTGGCATCTCGGTTACGTAGGCTCTGATACAAACTCAAGCTGGAAGGAAAAGCTCAATAAAACGGGCGGAATGTATTCCTATAGCGAAGTCATCAACCTCGGCCCCGCAGGAAGCACCGTGACTTTTACCGATGACAACACCAACTCCAACGGCGACACGAATTTCGCATCCGCCGCAGCTTATGTTTTCTCTTCCTGGAAGAAGGAAAACGGCGCATGGGTCATCGACCTTTCGGGCTATAAGGCAAACGGTACTTATGCCGAGTATACCGATGCCGCAGGAGCAAGAACCTATACGTACACATCCGAAAAGGATAATGAGTGTATCAGACTCTGCTTCCGCTCGGGTCAGTCCACTTCCTTTACCCCTGCTGCATATCCCGTAGTAACCGTTAACTCGACCAAGGCTCCCGTTGTTGAGAAGGACGATCCCAACGCAGATGTGGTAACGACCGCTCCCGCCGCTCCCACCGGAACCGAGATCAGCGTTAAGTGGAATGCGGGTTACGTCGGATCCTCGACCAACGGTTACGGATTTGCTAATGATATCAACCCGAATGAGAATAATTATGCTTACACCGATGTTATTGAGATAGCAAAGAAGGGCACCAAGGTCACCTTTACCGATAAGGCGGCAGGCTCGACCTCGGGCAATGCGTACGTTCTTTCCTTCTGGAAGAAGGAGGGCTCGAATTGGGTTATCGACCTTTCCAAACATAATATCCCCGGCGGCGGTCAGTACGTAATTTCTTCCGGCGCATACGGCGTAGAATACACCTATATTTCCAGCGAAGATAATGAGTGCATCAGATTCTGCTTCCGTTCGAATGGTCTTAGCAACAGACCCAAGATCTA
The DNA here is from genome assembly GCA_017632155.1 of Clostridia bacterium. Next base: position 21,966 of record JAGBRZ010000101.1, on the reverse strand, counting down.
TTCTTCGGAAACCAATGAACCCGGAACCCTTCAGGATATAATTGATGCTGCGGCAGCTGCTGAAAAGTGGTTCGATGACGACAAGGCTCGTGCATTCTATGATATCCTCAAGGGCAAAACATTCACCGTTATCGGCGATAGCTATCTTGCAGGCAACGGTCTTGATAAGAATCTCGTTTGGCCCGCACTTCTTGCAAAGAAGTACGATATGGTATTCAACAACTACGGTATGAACGGCTCGACTATGTCGAATTACGTTACCACCAATAATCCCATGGTTGTCAGATATGCCAATATGACAAATAATAATCCCGACATCGTTATCATCGAGGGCGGACGTAACGACTATAACAAGAACGTTCCGATCGGTGAAAACGGAAGCACCGATACCAAGACGATGAAGGGCGCGGCAAGATTCCTCATCACCAAGATTCAGGAAAAGTACCCGAACGCGCTCATCATTTGCCTCACCGTATGGGAGGTTGGCGGAAACACCAACTCCGCAGGTAATTATTGCAGCGATTACGGAAAGGCTCTTCTTGAGGTTTGTGCCGATATGAACGTTCCTTGCATTAATGCAATGGATCAGGAGCTGACCGGTGTTAAGATGACGGATGCTAACTTCAGAAGCAAGTACTGCATGAAGGCAAGCGACATCAGCCATCTCAACGAGGCAGGCATGAAGCTCGTATTCCCCGTATTTGAAAAGGCAATTGCCGATTTTTATGCGGCAAGCGTAAAGCAGTAAATAATAAAGAGGTTGCCCTTGCGGCAACCTCTTTTGTATTAGATTATTTATCTTTATAAGTAAATGCTTCTCCGTCCGTGATGAAAATAAAGCTTCCAAGCAGATCTGTGCGGTAAATGCTTTCGCCAACGTAAGGCTTTATCCTTGCAAGTGCCTCCGCGTGCGGATGACCGTATGAATTGTCCCTTCCACAGGAAATGATAGCAATAGTCGGTTTTACAGCAGCAAGCCAATCGTCTGTCGATGAAGTCCGCGAGCCGTGGTGTCCCATTTTAAGAAGTGTCGAACCGAGCTCTGCTCCCGAATATGTCCGAAGAATCGATTCTTCCGCAGGCTTTTCTGCATCGCCCGTCAGCATTGCGGTTGTGTTGCCCCAGGTTGCCTTGATTACTATCGAGGAGTTGTTTGAGTCAAGCTCCTTGTTTGCGGGATCGGGTCCGAAAACGAACATATCGAACTCGCCAAGAGAGTAGGTCTCGCCGGGGAGGGCATTGTAAACCTTGCATCCCTCTGCCGCGATTGCATCCATCATTGCCTTGTATACCTTTGTGGTCTTTTCAAAATCCGGCTTTATGACGTTCAGCACCTCGTATTCCTCAAGCACCATATCCGCCCCGCCGATGTGGTCGGAATCAGGGTGAGTGAAGATCGCGTAATAAAGAATGTCAACTCCGCAAAGGTCAAGATAAGTTTTTAGATCCTCCTCTGCGCTGTTTTCTCCCGCGTCGATAAGAATGTCACCTTCGGGTGTGCGTATCAGCGTCGCGTCACCTTGCCCAACGTCAATGAAATGATATTCGACCTCACCAAGTTCACCCGAGCTCTGGGAGATGCTGCTTGTGCTTTCCTCAGTGTGATCGAATATCCCATATTTTGCATCTATATACTGAGAAATTACGTAAAGCGCGATAACGATAAGTAACAGGACTATGATGACTTTTATGTCAAATTTCTTTTTCTTTTTATAATTTTTCTTTTGTGCCATTTTGTCCTCCAAAATGCTCTTTTATAACATTATACACTTTTTTTCGCCATCCTTCAATACTTTTTTTGAATTCCGTCAAGTTTTTTTGATTTTTGAGTTGATTATTTCATAACTTCGTGGTAAAATAATCAAAGAATATTTTTCGGAGACATAAAGATGATAAAAATTGAAAGAAAAAAACTAAAAAGAACTCTTACCGATCTTTTTACGCTTACGCTTGGATCTATTATATTTGCTGCGGGAGTAGCGTGCTTTCTTGACCCTAACAGCGTAGCTTCAGGCGGCGTTTCGGGTATTGCGATAATTATCACTAAATTCTTCGATCTGCTTCCTACGGGTACAGTTATTGCTCTTATCAACGTGCCGATACTTCTTGTCGGAACGATAAAATTCGGTTTTAAATTCCTTGCATCTACTGTGTATACGGTCCTTGTTTCTTCGATCGCGGTTGATGCTATCGGCGCGCTTGTCGGTCCTCTTACCGATAATCTTCTTCTTGCCGCTATTGGCGGTGCAGTACTTGTGGGAGTGGGAATAGGACTTGTTTTCAGAACGGGAGCGACCACGGGCGGAACCGATGTCATTGTCAAGCTTCTTCGCACAAAATTCCGTCATTTGCCCACGGGTATCGTCTTCGGAATAGTTGACGGATGCGTCTGCCTGACCTCGGGGCTGGTTTTCCACAATATCGAGATAACTATTTATGCCGTTATTTCTCTTATGCTGTCAAGTATGGTGATCAACAAGGTGCTCTACGGCGGCGACGGCGCAAGAATGATATATATTATCAGCTCTGAAAATAAAGAAATTGCCAAGCGTCTTATGAAGGAAGTGGACGTTGGTGCTACCTTCTTCCACGGAAACGGCGCATATTCGGGCAGGGATTACGAGGTTTTGATGGTAGTAATGAGGGCAAAGCTCCTCCCTCAGGCACGCGACGTTGTCAAACAGGTCGATGACGGTGCATTTATGATCGTTACTAATGCAACCTCTGTTTTCGGAGAGGGATTTAAAGAATACGACTCGGAAGAGGTATAATATTTTATGAATATTTTCGGTGGAAGACCGGGAATTTCGGCGGGGGTTCTGGCGGTCATAGCCACTCTCGCCGCCTTTTATTTTGTCAAGGCTGTTGCTTTTGCCTTGCTTGCCGCTGCCGCTGTGCTGCTTGTTATGCTCGCCATACTTTGTGCCTGCGGCTATATTAAACCATACAGACTGTTTGCATCTGCTTTCGTTATAATCATATTTTGTACGGCTCTTTTGCGCGGATCCTTATTTTTCGAGCACAAGATGCCCATTGCCGAAAGCTTTTCGGGAGAGAAACACTATATTCACGCAACCGTTACGGAAAGACGCGGCGCCGCAGATTATTATACGGTCTTCGTCGTCAGCCTTCACTCGATCGATGGGGAAGAATACGAAGAAAAAGCCCTCCTGAATTGCGAGTATAACTCGGGATTTCAGGTTGGATACGAAATAGTACTGCGCGGTGCAACAGTATCCTCTTTGGCGGCTCACCCGGAGGACGAGGCATATGATCTTTTGTCGGAGAAGATACTCCTTTCTATCGTTTCCGAAAACGAAAACGATTCTGCGGTCGTGTCAAAAAACAATCTTTCCTTTGCCGACAAATGTAAATCTTTGAATTCATTGTGTTGTGCAAAGCTGAAAAATTCTATAAAGGGGGACGGAGGAAAGCTTGCCGCCGCTATGTTGCTCGGCGATAAGAGTGCGATCCCCTCGCATATCTACCGCGATTTCAGCCGCTCGGGTCTTTCGCATTATCTTGCCGTCAGCGGACTTCACGTTTCGATAATCACGGGTGTCGTATCCTTTATCCTTTTGAGTTTGCGTATCAAGCGATCGTACCGCAATATTTTGCTCGCTCTGTTTGCTCTCGGATATCTCTGCCTCCTCGGATTTCCGATAAGTGCTCTCAGATCGGTTGCGATGCTTTTGACCGTCTTTATAGCATATTCGCTCGGCGACAGCTCGGATGCGCTGAGCGCTCTCGGGCTTGCTGCGGCAATGCTGACGATAATTAATCCTTGCGTGGTTTTTGACAAAAGCTTCATTCTGTCCTTCTGCGCCACACTCGGTATCGTTGCTTTTATGCCGATTTTTCATTCTTTGCTCTCAAAGCTATTTGAAAGCAAAAAACAAGATGAAAGCGAAGACGGAAAATCCTTTGGCAAGCTCATATTTCAAAGATCGGTTTCCTTCTTTTTCGGCACTCTTATGAGTATCGCCGCCGCACTTTCGCTGACTCTTCTGCCCGTGATGTGCTTTTTCGGTGAGGTGTCCATCCTCTCGTTCAGATCAAATCTTGCGGCAACGATAGCGGGGATGCCTCTTTTGGCGTCATCACTTTTCTATCTCATCTTCGGTGAAATTCCTTTCGTAGGCGCATTTCTTGAATGGGTAATAGATATTTCTTCCGGATATATGATCACTCTTGCCTCGAAGCTGAGTGATACACGAGGTGCGCTCGTGTCGCTTATGTCGAGGGAAGCGTTGATCCTTGTGACGGTATTCAGCTTAGTCATATTCTCCTTTTTGGTAATTAAACTAAAGCACAAAAAGCCGCTGCTCGTCCTCCCTGCATTATATCCGCTTGTGCTTGCGGGACTTGTGCTGATTTCGGTGGGTAATCGCCATATAAATGCAGAGTTTGAGATTCTTTCGGTCGGCGGAAACGAAACTATTTGCACAAGGCACGGCGCCGATGTTGCGATAGTTGATATTTCCGAAGGGTATCTTTCTTCCTTACGTACAGCATATGAGGAAGCACAGCAAACCGGAGTTGCGGAGATCGACACACTTATGCTGACACATTATCATTCAAAGCATCTCGCCTCCGTTTCTCGCTTCATCGCGGAGGTTAAAGTGCGGCGAATTTTGCTCCCGTTCCCGCAAAACGAGAGTGATGCTTGGATAATGGCACAGCTTGCGGAGAATGCGACATCGATGAATGTGCCGGTAGAAATGATTCCCGATTCCGGCATTGAACTGATCGACGGAGTCTTTGTTACCCACTCAGGCATCAACCGTATAAAAAGATCAAATTCTCCCGTTATGTATCTTTCCTTCGATAGCGGGGAAGAGAGGCTTACGTATATTACCGAATCATCGTGGGAAGAGAATGGCGATTTTCGTGCAAGCCTTGATTACGCCGTGTCCGAGAGTGATTATTTGCTGATCGGAGAACAAGGTCCGATTGCAAAATCTATTTTTGATATTCCTCTTGCAAACGTAAGGGGAGTTTCATTGTTGGGTGACTTTTCTGAAGAATATCTTCTTCACTCGGAGTCTACAATTTGCAATGTGATAAACGGTTCGATAATCGAAGTCAAAGTGAATCACAAAAAGGTTATTTTGAACGAATAATGTGCGCGTTGTGTTGAGAAAATGAGTTGATTTTGTACGAATTCCTAATAATTTGTCAAAAACTGTTGACTTTTGTGAGAAAAATTGATATAATATATGCGTATTTGTGTTTGCTTATATAATATCTGAAATAAGGTCAGAAAGTTTCTACCGGATAACCGTAAATATTCCGACTATAAGCTCCCATAACGCTTTTGATGCGGGAGAAGAGTCGGTATCCTCTTTTCCCGCTTTGTATTTTCGGCACAAAGTGCTGCAAATAAATATTTCATTATTATTTTATGGAGGAAAACCATGAAAAAGACACTGTCACTTATTCTCGCAGTTCTTATGCTCCTTTCCGTCACACTCGCGTTCGCATCTTGCGAAAAGACTGATGATGCCTTCAAGGTAGGCTTCATCTTCCTGCACGATGAGAACTCCACCTATGACAAGAACTTCATCGATGCAGCTAAGGCTGCTTGTGCAGCTCTTGGCCTTAGCGAGGATCAGATGATCCTTAAGACCAACATTCCCGAAACCGCGGCTTGCTATGACGCGGCATGCGAGCTTGTTGAAGCAGGTTGTGATCTCGTTTTCGCTGACTCCTTCGGTCACGAGGCGTTTATGATCCAGGCAGCTAAGGAGAACCCCGATGTTCAGTTCTGCCACGCTACAGGTACCAAGGCTCACACCGAAAAGATCGCTAACTACCACAACGCATTCGCATCCATCTACGAAGGTCGTTTCGTTGCAGGTATCGTTGCAGGTATGAAGCTCAACGATATGATCGCAAAGGGCGAGATCACCGCTGACAAGGCTGTTATCGGTTATGTTGCAGCTTGGCCCTATGCAGAGGTTAAGTCCGGCTACACTTCCTTCTTCCTCGGCGCACGTTCCGTATGCCCCACCGCTACCATGAAGGTTGAATACACCAACTCCTGGTTCGATATCGCACTTGAGAAGACCGCAGCAGAAAAGCTCATCGGCGACGGCTGTGTTCTTATCTCTCAGCATGCTGACTCCGAGGGTGCTCCCAAGGCTTGCGACGCTGCAGGTGTTCCCAACGTTGCATACAACATCAGCACCAAGGACATTGCTCCCAACACTTGGCTTATTTCTTCCAAGATCAACTGGGAGCCCTACATGAAGCTTATCATCGAAAAGACTCGCGACGGTAAGGGCAACGAGATCCCCTACGACTGGTGCGGAGGCTTTGAAGAGGGCGCTGTAATGCTTACCGAGCTCAACGCTGCATACGCCGCTCCCGGCACTCAGGAAGCTATCGACGCTGCTATCGCTGCTTTCAAGGCAGGCACTCTCAAGGTATTCGATACCAACACCTTCACCGTTGGCGGTCAGAAGCTTGAGTCTTACCTCGCTGACGTTGACGATCTTGGTGATTTCCAGGGCGAAACTGAGGTTGTTCTCAACGGTTACTTCAACGAGTCCGCTGAAGGCAAGCGTTCTGCTCCTTACTTTGATCTCATCATTGACGGTATTACTGCAGCACAGTAATTATCAGTTTTAAAGCCTATAGGGGATGCCGAAATCTCGGCATCCCCGTGGGCGTTTTTCTGTATCCGAAGTTTTTATGCGAAAACAGAAGCTTTTCTGTTTTGGGATAAAAGTTTCGGAAGCTTGTTTATGAAAGGGAAGAGACCTAATGAATAACGTAGCAATAGAACTCCGCGGAATTACAAAGAGATTTGGAAGTGTCGTTGCAAACAGCAATGTTAATCTTACCGTCTGTAACGGTGAGATCCTTTCGCTCCTCGGCGAAAACGGAAGCGGAAAGACAACACTTATGAATATGATCTCGGGTATCTATCACCCGGACGAGGGACAAATCCTTATCGGCGGCGAGGCAGTGTCTATCAACTCGCCTCACGATGCATTTAATTATAAGATCGGTATGATCCACCAGCACTTCAAACTGGTAGATCTTTTCACCGCAGCTGAAAACATCGTTCTCGGCCTTGAAGAAAAGGGTAAATTCGATATCAAATCGGTATCCAAAAAAGTTGCCGAGATCAGCGCGAAGTATGGCTTTGATATCGATCCCTCAAAGAAGATCTACGAAATGTCGGTATCCGAGAAACAGACTGTTGAGATCATCAAGGTTCTTTACCGAGGTGCAGATATTCTGATCCTCGACGAGCCTACGGCAGTCCTGACTCCTCAGGAAACGCGCAAGCTATTTGACATCCTTCGCCGTATGCGCGCGGACGGAAAAGCGATAATAATTATTACCCATAAACTTCACGAGGTACTTGATCTTTCGGACAGAGTTGCAGTTCTTCGTCACGGAGAATATGTTGGTACTATCAATACCTCCGAGGCTGATGAAAATATACTCACTGAAATGATGGTGGGAAAGAAGGTGGAGCTCAACATCGAGCGCCCCGAACCGGTCGACCCCACCGACAGACTTGTTGTTGAACATATCGATTGCAAGAACCGCGATGGCGTAAAGCTTCTTGATGACGTAAGCTTCACCGTTCGCTCGGGTGAGATACTCGGTATAGCAGGTATTGCGGGAAGCGGTCAGCGCGAGCTTCTTGAAGCTATTGCCGGACTGCAAAAGCTTGACGGCGGTTCCATAATTTATCATAATCCCAAAAACGGAAGATCGGAAAATCTGCGTGATAAGACGCCCCTTGAGATCCGCGAGCTCGGTGTTCGTCTTTCTTTTGTCCCCGAGGACAGACTCGGTATGGGTCTTGTTGGTAATATGAGCGTTGTTGATAATATGATGCTTCGAAGCTACCGAAAAGGAAAATCCGTGTTTGTTCAGCGTCAGGGACCCGAGGAGCTTGCACAGAAGATAATAAAGGATCTCGAAGTCGCAACCCCCGATGCCGAAACCCCCGTCCGCCGTCTTTCCGGCGGTAACGTTCAGAAGATCCTTCTCGGACGTGAAATTTCTTCGTCGCCCACGCTTCTGATGGCGGCGTACCCAGTGCGAGGACTTGATATAAACTCCTCGTATTTGATTTATGACTTGCTCAATGACCAAAAGCGTAAGGGTGTTGCCGTCATTTTTGTCGGCGAGGACCTTGATGTTCTGCTTGATCTCTGCGACCGCATTATGGTTATTGGAAGCGGAAAGATCACCGGTATCCTTGACGGCAGAACCGCTACTAAGAATGAGGTCGGATACCTTATGACAAAAACAGACCGAGAGGAGGAGAAGAGAGATGCAGAATAATCACAAGAATTATAAAGAACCGCTTGTGTATATCACCAAGCGCGGTGAGCTTCCTAGGCTCAAACAGTTGCTCATCAAGACCATAGTTATTCTTGTCGGAGTTCTTTTCTGCGCACTTGTAACCATCCTCATTACCAATGAAAACCCGCTCAAGGTTTTCAAGGCTATGATTGTCGGAAGCTTTGGCAGCCCAAGAAAAATGTGGAATCTCCTTCAGGCTTCAGCGATATTGCTCGGTATTTCTCTTGCAGTAACACCGGCATTTAAGATGCGTTTTTGGAATACGGGTGCCGAGGGTCAGGTGCTTATCGGTATGCTTGCAAGCATCACCTGTATGTTCTATATCGGAGATACACTCCCTTCTTGGCTTCTTATAATCATTTGTCTTTTTGCGAGTATAGTTGCATCCGCCGTCTGGGCAGGTATTCCCGGATTTTTTAAGGCTATTTGGAATACCAACGAAACTCTTTTCACCCTTATGATGAACTACGTCGCAGCACAGCTTGTTTCGCTTCTCATTATGTATTGGGTACCAAGCGGTTCGATGGTTCTCGGCCTTGTCAACTCTAATACACAGAACGGTTGGTTCCCCTCAATATTCGGTCAGAAATATCTGATGAACATCCTTATCGTTGCTTTTTTGACCGTAGCAGTATACATTTATTTGAAAAAGAGTAAGCAGGGATATGAGATAGCGGTTGTCGGCGAAAGTGAAAATACCGCAAGATATATCGGTATCAACGTTAAAAAGGTCATCATCCGCACGGTTCTCATTTCGGGTGCTCTCTGTGGAGTTATGGGATGGATACTTGCCGCAGGCACGGACCATTCCATCAACGCAAGTGCCGTCGGCGGAAACGGATTTACCGCGATAATGGTATCCTGGATGTCAAAGTTCAATCCCATCACAATGATCTTCTCCTCGCTTCTCGTGTGCTTCCTGCAGAAGGGCGCGGGCGAGATCGCATCAAATCTCGGACTTAACTCAAGCGTCGGCGAGGTGCTGACGGGAATTATGATCCTCTTTATCATCAGCAGTGATTTCTTTGTAAATTATCAGATACACTTCCGCAAAAAGGAAAGAAAGGAGAAGGACGCATAATGGGTATTTTTGCAAAAATAATGGCGTTTATTGCCGCTGCGATAGTTCAGGGCACTCCTCTTCTTTTTGGCGCAACGGGCGAGATCATAACAGAGAAGAGTGGTAACCTCAACCTCGGTATCCCCGGTATTATGTATATCGGCGGCATCTCGGGAATCATCGGCGGATATCTTTACGAGCATTTTTGTGCCGAACCCGTACCGGTTCTTTGCGTAATTATTTCCTTCCTCGCATCGATCCTCGGTTCGACCTTCATTGCGTTCATTTACAGCTTCCTGACGATCACTCTCAAGGCAAATCAGAATGTCGTTGGTCTTGCGCTGACCACGCTTGGCGTCGGACTCGGTAATTTCTATGGCGGATCCCTCCTCAAGTTTTTCGGTGAAAACGGTTCCATTTCTCTTTATATTACCGGAAATGCATATAAGGCAAAGATCCCCTTCCTTTCCGATCATCTCGGAATCGTAGGCGAGACTTTCTTCTCGTTCGGTTTCCTTGTTTACCTTGCGATCATCATCGCAATCCTTTCGCAGTGGTTTATTAACCGCACACGCGTTGGTCTTAACCTCCGCGCAATCGGTGAAAATCCCGCAACAGCTGATGCGGCGGGCATCAACGTTTCGCTTTACAAGTACGTTGCTACCTGCGTTGGCGGCGCTATCGCGGGACTCGGCGGACTTTACTTCGTTATGGATTATACAACCGGTGCGTGGACAAACAATGGCTTCGGCGACCGCGGATGGCTTGCTATCGCAATCGTTATCTTTGCGCTTTGGAAGCCGAGAAGTGCAATTTTCTCGTCCTATATCTTCGGCGGACTTTATATCGCCAGCGTATTTATTTCGGGTCTCTCGGGTAGCACCAAGGAGCTTATCAAGATGCTGCCGTACCTCGTAACCATCGCGGTTCTCGTCTTTACAAGCTCGCGTAAAAAGCGTGAGCATCAGCCTCCCGCCGCACTTGGACAGTCTTATTTCAGAGAAGAAAGATAAATTCTAAATGGAAATATTCAGATTCGAAACAATAGACTCAACCTTTGTCGAAGCGGGCAGACGTATGCACGAGCTTCCCGACGGCGCGTATTTGTTTACCGCGCGCGAACAGACCGCGGGCAGAGGTCAGGGTACGCATACCTTCTATTCGCCGAGGGATAACGGTATTTATGCAACGCTTCTCTTGGTCGGTGACTATGCGGATGTTTGTATGCCTGCTTTTTCTTCAAAACTTGGTCCGTTTGCGACTGTGACGATCACAAACGCCGTGCTTGATGCCTGCTCTGATTTTGATCAGCGCCTTGGAATCAAATGGCTCAACGATCTTCATCTTGACGGCAAAAAGTACGGTGGAGTCATTACGGCGGTAACCGTAAAGCAGGGCAAGCTTACAACTATCAGAATAGGCTTCGGAATCAACACGGGATATGCAGATATGCCGGATGAGCTTCATGGCAGAGTGACTACTCTGGCACTCAACCCCGAGGATACCGAAAAGCTTATGATCGAGATTGCTGACAGACTTTGCAACCACCTTCCCGAAGTCAAGGAAGATGAGCTGTACAGCGAATACGTCAAGTATTGCACCACACCGGGCAGAAATATAATGCTCCCCGATGGCAGATGTGCTACAGCAATAAGTATTGCAGCGGATTTCTCATTGATCTATTCTGTCGAGGGCAAACGCCCCGAATTCACAAACACAACAGCGGGACTTATAATCTTATGATATAAAAGGGAGCTTCGGCTCCCTTTTCACATTGATAGGATTTTATTCATATTATATAGTATAACTCTTTTGATCGAGGAACTTAATATGGATAAAAATATAAAACTTGCCCTACTTGGCGGTGATGCAAGGCAATGCTATCTTGCAAGAGAGCTTGCCGCACGCGGCTTTGAAACAGCCGTCTGGGGGCTTGGCAAAGAACTGGACATCGGCAAAGCTGTCAAATGCCGCGAAGCCCGCAGCGCGATAGATTCAGCCTCCGCTGTTGTTCTGCCGCTGCCTGCATCACTTGACGGAATAAGTGTAAATTGCAGTGATCCTGACTCGGAAAGACTCAAGCTTCTTACATTGCTCGAATACACGGATGCACCGATCTTTGGCGGAAGACTCGGTGAGAACTTTCTGCTTTCGGCGTCAGCAAGGAAAAAGCGGGTTATCGACTATTTTGAATCCGAAACCTTGCAAATAAAAAACGCCACCCCAACGGCTGAGGGAGCGATATATCTTGCAATGCAGAATATGAAAAAGACTCTTTGCGGCAGCCGAGTTGCGGTTGTGGGCTACGGCAGGATCGGCAGAATGCTTGCCTGCCTTCTTTCAAAAATGGGCGCATCGGTTACGGTTGCCGCCAGGAATCTACGTCAGCTTGCCGAGGCTTCTTCTTTTGGAAATGATACGGTTCGCATTTCATCATCCTACGCGCTCGGCGGTCTTGGGCCGCTTTGCGAAGAGGAGGCGTTTGATGTTATATTCAATACCGTCCCCGCCCGTCTTTTTGATAAGGAAGTGATAGAGATGCTCCCGAAAGACATATTGCTCATCGACCTTGCCTCCGTGCCCGGCGGGGTGGATTTTGCAGCCGCCAAAGAACGCGGAATAAACTCCATCTGGGCGCTTTCTTTACCGGGAAAATACGCCCCCGAAAGCGCAGGAAAGATCATCGCCGATACCCTTTGTGAGCTTTTTGAAAGTGAGGGGATCGTATGAAAATAGGTTTTGCTTTTTGCGGATCGTTCTGTACCTTCGCACCCGCAATCGAACAGCTTCGACACCTTTCGGACTTGGGTCACGAGATCGTGCCGATAATGAGCTTTAACGCATCTTCGATAGACACAAGATTCGGCAAGGCGAGCGAGCATATCGAAAAAATAGAAACTTTTTGCGGCAGAAGAGTTATAAAGACGATTGAGGATGCCGAGCCGCTCGGTCCCAAGGAAAAGCTCGATATGCTTATCATCTGCCCCTGCACTGGCAACACGCTTGCCAAACTTGCTCTCGGCGTTACAGATACCCCCGTAACTATGGCGGCAAAAGCTCATCTTCGCTGCGACCGCCCGCTTTTGATCGCGCTTGCAACAAATGACGGACTTTCAGCTAACCTTTCCAATTTGAATGCTATGCAAAAACGAAAAAGCGTATACTTTGTGCCTCTTCGTCAGGATGATCCCGAAATGAAGCCTCACTCCCTTGTTTGCGATTTCGAAAAGCTCGGAGAAGCGTTTTACGCAGCAATACGTTGTGAGCAACTTCGCCCACTGTTTCTGAATTAATACCATCCTTCCCCTTAAGGGAAGGATTTTTTATATTATCTATTGAATTTTATTTCTCTTTGTGGTATAATTACTATGAATTATTATTGTTTGCGCAAGATTTGCGCGAAAGTGAGGATAAAATGTCTGATTTCAATATCGAAACAAAATGTATTCAGTCGGGTTATAACCCCGGAAACGGAGAACCCCGCGTTCTTCCTATATACCAGAGCACAACTTATAAGTATTGCTCCTCCGAAGAGGTAGGCGACCTCTTTGACCTCAAGGCAGACGGCCATATGTATTCCCGCATCTCAAACCCCACGGTTGCCGAGGTAGAGAAGAAGATTACCGACCTTGAGGGCGGCACAGGCGCTATTCTTACCTCTTCGGGTATGTCTGCGATCCTTCTTGCAGTTCTAAATATCACAAAGGCGGGACAGAACATCGTTTCTCTTTCCGCAATCTACGGCGGAACCGTAAACCTTTTTGCCGTAACTCTCAAGCGTTTCGGTATCGAGGTACGTTTCGCAACCTCAGCTATGAGCGACGAGGAAATCGAATCCCTCATTGACGAAAATACTCGTATGCTCTTCGGCGAGACCATCGCAAACCCCGCGCTCGACGTTCTTGACTTCGATCGCTTTGCTTCCATCGCTCACAAAAACGGCATTCCCTTTGTGGTGGATAATACTTTCCCCACCCCCATCCTTTGCCGTCCCTTCGAGCACGGATGCGACATTGTCATTCATTCCACCACCAAGTATATGGACGGTCACGCTACCGTTGTCGGTGGTTGCGTAGTTGACGGCGGTAAGTTCGATTGGTCCGCAAATCCCGAAAAATGGCCCGAGCTCAACGACCCCGATCCCTCCTACCACGGAGTTGCATACGTTAAGCAGTTCGGCAACAATGTGGCTTACATAACCAAGGCACGAGTTCAGCTTGTCCGCGATATGGGTATCGCAATGACCGCAATGAGCGCATTCCTTCTCAACCTTGGACTTGAAACCCTTCACCTCCGTATGGAAAGACATTGTTCGAACGCCCTTGCGGTATCGAAGTATCTCGAGGCGCACGAAAAGATCGAAAGTGTTTCTTATCCCGGACTTGAAAGCGATCCTCGCAACGAACTTGCAAAGAAATATCTTCCTGACGGTTGTGCGGGTGTTGTATCCTTCGTCATCAAAGGTGGACGCGATGCAGCGGTTAAATTTATGGATTCGCTCAAGCTTGCTGCTATAGTTGTTCACGTTGCAGATTCCCGCACAAGCGTCCTCAACCCCGCATCCACCACTCACCGCCAGCTCACCGATGAACAGCTTGCTGCAGCAGGTATCCCCGCGGGTCTTGTCAGACTTTCCGTCGGAACAGAGCACGTCGACGATATCATCGCCGACATCGAGCAGGCGCTTGCTAATTCTTAATTTTCAAGGAGGCACAAATGCCTATTAAAATTCCCAATCTTCTCCCCGCGACTCAGACTCTGCTTGATGAAAACATCTTTGTCATGACAGAGACCCGCGCGATCACGCAGGACATCAGACCTCTGCATATCCTTATGCTCAACCTGATGCCGCAAAAGATCACCACGGAAACGCAGATTGCGCGTCTGATTGGCAACACACCCCTTCAGGTCGAACTCGAACTGCTTCAGACCGCAACCCACAAGGCAACGCACACCTCCGCCGAGCATATGCTTGCTTTCTACAAGACCTTTGACGAGGTCAAGCATAAAAAATATGACGGAATGATCATCACGGGCGCACCCGTTGAGCAGATGCCTTTCGAGGAAGTTACATACTGGGACGAGCTCTGCGAGATCATGGAGTGGTCAAAGACAAACGTAACATCCACCTTCCATATCTGCTGGGGCGCACAGGCGGGACTTTATTACCATTACGGAATCAAAAAATATCCGCTTGACGCAAAGCTTTTCGGAGTTTTCGAGCATACCGTTGACCGCCGCTCCTCAATGCTTTTCAGAGGCTTTGACGATAAATTCTTCGTTCCTCATTCCCGCCACACCACGGTTCGAATTGAGGATGTCGAGGCGTGTCCCGAACTCAAGATTCTTTCCACCTCACCGGTTGCTGGACTTTATGCGTGTGCAACCGACCGTGGCAGACAGATATTCATCACGGGTCATTCTGAATACGACGCGGGCACTCTCAAAGCAGAGTACCTTCGCGACAAGAACGCGGGACTTCCCATCGAGATCCCCGTCAACTATTTCCCGAATGATGATGATACCCTTGAGCCTATCGTAACCTGGAGAAGCTGTGCAAATCTGCTTTACTCCAACTGGCTTAACTATTTCGTATATCAGACCACACCTTACGATAGAGAACAAATTAATTGAGGAGTTAAGTTATGAAACTTGCATCCGATTTCAGACAGTCCGCGCGTGATGCACTCCGGGGCAAATGGGGACTTGCTGTTATTACAGGTATTCTTGCAAGCATCCTAGGCGCTTCAACTCACGGCGGTGGAGGTCTTGGCTTCGAAGTTTCCGGTTTGAATAATTCCGAAATTGAAACAGAGATCAATTTTCCCGCGGATTTTGATTTTCAAAACCTCCCGGGCTTGGAGGAGATATTCCCGAGCGTAGAACCCGCTTTTTGGGCAATTATGGGAACTGTATTTGCAGTTGCTCTTGCGTTTGGATTGGTTTTAGGTGTTGCTTTCTTTATACTCGGAAGCATCATCTCGCCCGGATATGCCAAATTTAACCTCAATCTCGTTGACGGTGAAAATGCAGATGTGGGTGATTTGTTCAAATATTTCAAGTATTGGAAGAATGTTGTTCTTGCAAATCTCCTGCGATCTGTCTACATATTTCTTTGGAGCCTTCTTTGCTTTATCCCGGGAATTATAGCGACCTACACGTACGCTATGGTGCCGTACATTATGGCAGAGAATCCCCAGCTTACCGCACGCGAAGCATGTGATAAATCAAAAGAAATGATGGACGGTAATCGTCTGCGCCTCTTTTGCTTGACCTTCAGCTTCATCGGATGGGCGTTCCTTTGCGCTTTGACTTGCGGAATCGGATATATTGTTCTTACCCCTTATATCGAAGCAGCCGTTGCCGATTTCTACCGTGAGATATCGGATACTCGCCCTATTCCCGAACCCGATGAAAGCATACCAGTTTATATTCCCGAATCACAGCTTTAATATCAAAGACTCGCCGAAAGGCGAGTCTTTTTTACGGCAAAAGAAAAATCCTTCGCCTGATAAGATCGCAGAATAGAAAAAGCGGCAGTAAGGTAAGATAATGATATATGAAAAGCGCGGGCAGATCGGTTGCGTTTATAACGGGTAAGTGCAGAAAAGAAGAGAAGAGCCCGATAACAAAAACAAAAACGCAAGCCGCAAGTGCCGCAAACGCCGCCTTGAGCGCAAGATGAAATCTTCGGTAGAAAATATTTTTCTCAAAATAATATATCAAAAGACCAAAGATCAACGAAAAGATGATTTCATATATTGGGTTTGATTCAAGAACGACTGTCGGAATCCACGAATGTATCGGTGCGTGAAAAAAGGGATAGGTAAACGGATATAAAGTCTCCGAAACAAAAACACAAGTCTTGACGAATAACAGCGAAATAAATGTGCGGAATATTCCTCCGAGAATAGAAACAGTCAGCGCCTCTCCCCACTGTGTTGAAAGAAAAATCTTTATCGGTGATCCTGCCCGCGGCTTGATGTACGGCATTTTTGAGCCTCCTCTTGAAATTTTATAGTAATTATTGACCAAAACATCCTCCACAATGCTATAAAAATGCAATTTCCCTATTGAAAAAAACAAAATAATTTGATATAATAATATAATGTATAACTATGGAGGTGCGCATGAAGATCTTATTTGAAAATTGTAAAGTGTTCGATAGCTCAAACAGAATATTCAAGCCGAGGTCTATACTCGTTTCGGACGGTATCATCCTCGATCTTTTGCGTCACACCGACCGCCGTCCCGATGTGGATTCGATCATCGACTGCGGCGGAAGACAGGTAATCCCCGGCCTTATAGATATCCATACCCACGGTAGAGCGGGCGGCGACTTCAACACCGCCGATGCCGATGATATGAGAAATATGGCGAAGTCGTATTCCGAATACGGAGTCACTTCGGTTTTCCCCACGCTCGCTTCGGCAGAATTCGAAAGCCTTTGCGGTCAAGCTGAACTTATCGACAGCCTCAAGGGTGACACCGACGGCGCGGAATTTCTCGGCGTTCATCTTGAGGGCAGATATCTCAACCATTCAAAGGGCGGAGCACATAACCCCGATCTTCTCGTTCTTCCGAATGCATCGGAGCTTGAAGAATTCGCGGGATATTCAAAACTCCCTCTGCGTGTAAGTGCGGCTTATGAGCTCGAGGGCGGAGATGCATTTGCCGAAAAGGCAAAGGAGCTCGGCGCAACTCTTTCGCTTGCTCATACCGCTGCTACTTATGGTGAAGCAAAAGAGATCTACCGCAAGCATAAGGTGGCGTTCACACATCTTTATAACTGTATGCCTCCCATCCACCATCGCGACGGCGGCACAGTCCTCGCCGCATTTGAATCGGGCGGCTTCTGCGAGCTGATCTGCGACGGACACCATATATCGCCCGAAATGGTTGCGTTTACCTACCGTATGATAGGTATGGACAGACTTGTTCTTATCAGCGACTCTATGGAAGCAACTGCTCTCTCGGACGGTGAATACAGCATCGCGGGACTTCCTGTCATCGTCAAGGACGGCGTTGCACGAACCGCAAGCGGAAACCTCGCGGGCAGCACTCTCTCGCTCGTTCACGGCGTTGAAAATCTTGCCAAATTCGCCAATATCCCCATCGAGGACGCACTTATCTGTGCCACACTCACCCCCGCCCGCGCTGTCGGACTTGAAAACAAGGTCGGCAGACTTACAGTCGGCAACCGCGCGGATTTCATTATCGGTTCGATCATCGGAAAGCATATCGAGATCGAACAGGTCTTCGTCGGCGGCGAAGAAGTATTTTAAATAAGTAAAATAACGAAAGGACGGTCAAAAGGAATGACTAAACCTAAGTATTATATAACAACAGCAATCGCGTATGCTTCGGCAAAGCCCCATATCGGCAACACTTACGAGGCTATCGCGACCGACGCCATTGCCCGCTATAAGAGAGCAAAGGGCTTTGACGTATTCTTCTGCACCGGCACCGATGAGCACGGTCAGAAGATCGAAAACTGCGCTGCAGCCGCAGGACTTGAGCCCCAGGCATACGTTGACAACGTTGCGGGCGTTATCAAGGGCGTGTGGGATCAGATGAATGTCAGCTACGACTACTTCATCCGCACCACCGACGATTACCACGTAAAGACCATTCAGAAGATATTCGAGCGCTTCCTTCGTCAGGGCGATATCTACAAAGGATATTACGAGGGCTGGTACTGCACCCCCTGCGAGTCCTTCTTTACCGATACACAGGTAACAGACGGCAAGTGCCCCGACTGCGGCAGACCCGTAAAGCAGGCAAGAGAAGAGGCTTACTTCTTCAATATGCAGAAATATGCTCCCAGACTTATCGAGTATTTTGAAACTCATCCCGGTTTCCTTGAGCCCGAGGCAAGAAAGAAGGAGATGCTCAATAACTTCCTCCTTTCGGGACTTCAGGATCTTTGCGTTTCCCGTACATCCTTCACTTGGGGAATTCAGGTTCCCTCCGATCCCAAGCACGTTGTTTACGTATGGCTCGATGCACTCGTAAACTACATCACCGCCATCGGCTACGATCCCGACAAGTCCTTTGAGGAGCAGTCGGAGCAGTTCCGCAAGCTTTGGCCCGCAGATGTACACATGATCGGTAAGGACATCGTAAGATTCCACTCGATCTATTGGCCCATCTTCCTTATGGCTCTTGATCTTCCTCTCCCTGAAAAGATCTTCGGTCACCCCTGGTTTAACTTCGGCACCGATAAGATGTCCAAGTCCAGAGGCAACGTGATTTACGCAGATAAGCTCGCAGAGTACGTAGGCGTTGACGGAGTTCGTTACTACGCTCTCGCGGAGATGCCTTTTGCATCCGACGGCTCGATCACTTGGGACAGCGTTCTTGCGCGTTATAACACCGATCTCGTAAATACTCTCGGCAACCTTGTCAAGAGAACTCTCGATATGCAGAAGAAGTATTTCGACAAGAAGATCGAAGCTCCCACCGCACCCGATGCACTTGACGATGATTTCAAGGCTGTCTGCGCAGAGGCTGTAAAGACCTATTACGAGGCAATGGACAGCTATCACATCGCAGACGCGATCGATGCGATCCTTTCGCTTCTCCGTCGCGCGAATAAGTATATTGACGAAACCCAGCCTTGGGTGCTCGCAAAGTCTGAGGAAAGCCGTGCACGTCTTGCAACCGTTCTTTATAATCTTCTCGAGTCTATTCGTTGGGGCGCAGTAATGCTTGCTCCTATGGTTCCCGCAACCGCAGAGACCATCTTCGCACAGCTCGGTACTGCTCTTACCACTTTTGAGAGCATCGGCGGCGAGTTTAACGGTATCGAGGTTGGCGCATCCGTCAACGACTCCGCAGTTCTCTTTGCAAGAATCGACGAGGCAAAGACTCTTGAAAACATCTATGCAGAGATCGAAGCGGCAAGAAAGGCTGCAGAAGCTCCCAAGATTGAAAAACCCGAAGGATGCGCTATCATCGGATTCGAGGACTTTATGAAGGTCGAGCTCCGCACCGCGCAGATCATCGAGTGCGAGCCTGTTCCGAAGGCAAAGAAGCTCCTCAAGCTCAAGGTGGATCTCGGTTATGAAACAAGACAGGTCGTTTCCGGCATTGCAAAGTTCTATAAGCCCGAGGATCTTATCGGCAAGAAGATCATCCTTGTTGCAAACCTTGCTCCCGCAAAGCTTTGCGGAGTTGAATCCGAGGGTATGCTTCTCGCATCGGGCGAGGAGACAGTTCGCGTAATATTCCTTGATCCCGAGACTCCTCTCGGAGAGCGTGTTCGCTGATGAGCGGCATTTTCGATACACACGCCCACTATTGTGACAAAAGATTTGAAAACGAATTTGAGGGCGGCGCTTCGGCGCTGCTCTCTGCCGTTTTTGCCAATGGTGTTGATAAAATTATAAATGTGGGCACCAACACCGCACATAATTTGCAGGTTATCGCAATGGCATCCGAATATGAAGGAATGTATGCCGCAGTCGGCATTCACCCCTCCGATATTGATGATGAGGTATCTCTTGAAGATGCAATCTCAAAGCTCCGTGCACTTCTTGATAAAAGAGCAGAGAACAAGGTTGTCGCACTCGGCGAGATAGGACTTGATTACTATTGGCGTCAGGATAACAAGGAAGAGCAGATGAAGTTCTTCGAGGCACAGCTTGCACTTGCGGAAGAGTATTCAATCCCCGTGATCATCCATGACCGCGACGCTCACGGCGACATATTCGAAACGATACTTCGACATCCCAATGTACGCGGAGTGTTTCATAGCTATTCGGGCAGTCCCGAAATGGCGCGTGAGCTTCTTCGCCGTGGATGGTATATCTCATTCTCGGGTGTTGTAACCTTCAAGAATGCGAGAAATGTCAAGTCGGCAGCCGCTGTTGTTCCTCTTGATCGCTTCCTCCTTGAAACGGATGCGCCCTACCTCGCCCCCGAGCCCTGGCGCGGAAAGCTTAACAGAAGCGACTATATTGCCTCCTCCGTCCGCACCCTTGCGGAGATCCACGGGGTTACGGAAGATGAAATTAGAGATTATTCACATAGAAACGCATGTAAATTATTCTCTGTATAATAAAAAAACAATAAAAAATTCAAATTTTTTTGAGAAAATCGTCAAAAATGACGAAAAAGTACTTGAAATTATAAGCGATTTGTTGTATAATAAACATCGGGCGCGCTAAACGCTCTATAAAATTGTATATTTAAAAAAACATAAATGCCCCGTCCGCGGATGGGGCGAGGAAGGAACCCCCTATGGCAACAATCGATACCAAATCCTTAAGAAACGTAGCTCTGCTCGGACACGGCGGCTGCGGCAAGACCTCCATCGCTGAGGCTATGCTCTATCTCACCGGCGGAACCGACCGTCTCGGTAAGACTGCAGATGGCAACACTGTTTGTGACTATGATCCCGAAGAGGTAAAGAGAGGCTTCTCCATTTCCGCATCTCTTGCTCCCATTTCGTGGAAGAATATGAAGATAAATATTTTCGATACTCCCGGTTATCTCGACTTCGTTGGTGAAGTTCACCAGTCTCTCCGTGCTGCTGACAGCGCACTTATCTGCGTTGACGCAAAGTCCGGCGTTGAAGTTGGAACCGAGCTTGCTTGGGACTATGCAACCGCTGCAGGTCTTCCCAAGGCATTCTTCATCAACAAGTGCGAAGATCACGACGCTGATTTCGAAACCGTTTTCAACAGCCTCCGCGATAACTTCGGCAACACTCTTTGTCCCGTATTCGTTCCCGTTAAGTCTGGCGATAAGGTTACTATGATCGACCTCGTTGAGATGAAGGCGTTTGCATATGATGCAAAGGGCAAGAGAAGCGAAATCCCCATGACCGACGATCTCAAGGATATTGCGGCTAACTATAAGGAAGCCTTCAACGAGGCAGTTGCAGGTACCTCCGACGAGCTTATGATGAAGTACTTTGACGGCGAAGAGATCACCAAGGAAGAGGCTGCAATGGCTCTCCACCAGGGTATCTTCGAGGGCACTATCACTCCCGTTTACTGCGGTTCCGCAGTTAATATGTGGGGTATCGTTGCGATCCTTGACGCTATCGTTGAGTCCTTCCCCAGACACACCGCAAAGAAGGTTGAAAAGTCCACTGAGGGCGCAGACGTTGAGATCGATCCCGCAGGCTCCACCAGCATCTTCGTATTCAAGACCGTCGCTGACCCGTTCGTAGGTAAGATGTCCTTCTTCAAGGTTATGAACGGTACTCTTAAGAAGGATATGACCCTTAAGAACCTTACCAACGGTACTGCAGAAAAGATGGCTCACATCTATACCGTTAAGGGCAAGAACCAGACCGAAGTTGACGAGCTCGCATGCGGCGACATCGGTATGATCGCAAAGCTTGCTAACACCAACACCAACGATACTCTTACCGACGGCTCTGAAGTAGCTTACGCTAAGATCACATATCCCACTCCTTATATGAGCCAGGCTATGGTTCCCGCAACCGCAAAGGACGAGAGCAAGATCTCCCAGTCCATGGCTCGTATGCTCGAGGAAGACCTCACCCTCAAGTACGTTACCGATCCCGAGACTCATCAGATGGTTCTCTCCGGTATCGG
>JAGBRZ010000100.1 GCA_017632155.1 Clostridia bacterium | reverse complement strand
CTTCCTTCATCGTATCCTGCAAACGCTCACATTCGGCAAACTTCTCATAGAGCTTTTCAATGGCGTTGGGATCTTCTCTGCTGATTGGATTTTTATAACTCATATTACTATTTCCTTTCGTGATTATAAGCCCATCATGTCTTTGACAACTCTATCCGAGAGTTTGATCGTTCCAACAAGAACAAGCATATTGAATAGGAGTTCGCCCATATACGTCCATACCTGCGTAATTGCCGAAGCACCCGCCGCAACAGACGGAGGTGACGCGGCAAACAACGAGTAGATAATACATCCGAGGACGATGACCGCACCTTCAAGGCATACTGCCGCAAAGGATTTGATAAAGGCTTTACCAATATGCGAGGTTTCTTCTCCCGCAAACGCGGAGAGTGGAACGGGGGCAATGGCGGCATAGATATACAGCTTGAAGAATCTGCCGTACACCGTAAGGATCATAACGAAAGACAGTACCCACACAAGCAAGCTACCGATGAGCGTTACAGCCCATAGAGGTATCGACTCCCAAAAGCCGCAATCCTCTATCGTTTGTATCATACTTTGCGGTAGATAGGTCGCTCCGTTTCCGTTAAGACCCGAAGCAATCATAATCTTCGATATAATACCTTGTACGATGGTGAACATCGCCATCATTAGGTCAAGACCCCAAGTGACCGCCGCCTTTGCAAGTACAAAGCGAATAAAAAGCTTTAGAGCCTGCTCGGGTCGTTTGATCTCTTGGAAAGAATTGAACTGACGCATAATACCCATAAGGAAGAACAACACCAAAAGTGCATATCCTACCGCCTTGAGCGCATCGTTGATGTTCACCATTACGTTCCAAATGCCGCCACCCTTAAATTCGGTTGGCGACTCCGATAAGAGCCGCCATATTTCGGAGAGTTTACTGTTCCATGTCTCAAGGGCATTTTCAAGGTTTTCTACAACCCAATTGTTTGACATAGCTTCTCTCCTTCCTCAAAAGGATACCTTAACCCGTGATAAGGGTCAGAATCTCTTTTGCGAAGGTAATGACTACGCCACCCGCAAGGGTCAAGAAGCCGTTGGCTCTCTGCGAGGGGTCATGGCTCTTAAGAGACAGACCGATCTGCACGACAGCGAAGCCGAGCATAATCATACCCACAGCTCTTACAAGTCCGAACATAAAGTCGGAGAGGTTGTTGACAACCTGTACGGGATCGCTCTCGGCAGCAAATGCACTCACCGCCATCATAGAGATCATAAGGCAGACCATAACAATGCAGGTCCATACCTTAACGATCTTTCTTGCACCCGAAGGCATCAGTTCTCTGTTCTTCTTGTTTTTCATTCTGATTTCTCCTTTTCATTTTTGTTTTCTAAATAATCGCACATGGCTTCTGTTTCCTCATCGTCATAAGCAACGAGATTAGCAAAGTATTCATCGGCTTTCGGGAAGTCCTCCATCTTCTTATCCTTGAAATCCTCAAGCTTCACGATCTCAATGGTCGTAACATCCACAAGCTCGGGAATATCGTGGGTGTAGGCATCTGCACCGCCATCAACACCGAGACTTATATTCGGATGTGTCAGCAGATCGTACTTGAAGTCAAGCACCGGGCGTTCACCACGGATAAAGACGATTGCATACTGATTGTCAAGCATACGAACCTCGTCGGCTGTGAGAAGCTCACGGCCTGCGACTTGGAAGTTGGTCGAAAAATTACCTCTCATACCGTCGCTTCGTCCGTAGGAGTTGGTATCAATGGTTTCCTTACCGAGCAGTTCACTCACGTACTTGTGTGTGCTTTGCTCATTACCGCCAAGATATACAAACTCGTCACAGTTACCGACAATGCTCTCCCATTGCTTTTCAAACAGAGCCTTGAGCTGTGCAAGGTTCTGTAAAATAATGCTGACCGACACACCGCGCGAACGCATAACCGACAGTATCTTATCGAAATCGTCGGGGAGGGATACGTTTGCGAACTCGTCCATTAGGAAATGAACGTGTACCGGGAGTGCTCCTCCGTACTTATGGTCAGCCACGAAAAATAGCTGTTGGAACAACTGCGTGTATAGGATAGAGACAAGGAAATTAAAGCTCGTATCGTTGTCGGGGATGATAGCGAACAACGCTACCTTCTTCTCGCCCAAGCTCTGCAAATCAAGCTCATCGGTAGAGGTCAGCATTGCAAGGCTTTCAAGGTTAAACTTTTCAAGTCTTGCCGCAAGAGTGATCTGAATCGACTTGAGAGTTTTCGCAGAACCCGATCTGTACGCCTTATAATACTTCAAAGCGATATGCGCAGGGTTATCTGTCTCAAGCATTCCAAACAGATCATCAAGTGCGCTGCCTGCGGCTTCATTCTCCTCGTCGATGTCACCCGCGCGCAGAAGCTCCATAACCATTGGGAAGTTCTGCTCCTCGGGCGGTGCTTCATATCTCAAATAGAAGATTAGCGCAAGCAATAGCATTGAAGCCGCCGTATCCCAAAAGGGGTCGTTACTCTGACTTCCCTTGGGAGTGGTGGACTTGAACAGATTGGTTACAAGTCTCTGCACATCGTTGTCACTCTCGATATACTTGAAGGGATTGTATCTGTCCGAGCGTTCCATATTGATAAGGTCAAGTACACGGACTTCGTATCCTTTCTCCTTAAGCAGACCGCCCGTATCCCTCAAGATCTCACCCTTGGGGTCAAGCACAACAAACGATGTGTTCGCCTGCATAATGTTCGGTTTGGCATAGAAGCGCGTTTTACCCGCACCACTACCACCAACCACCAACGTGTTGAAGTTGCGGCGGTGAAGCTTTGCATTATAGCCGATGCTTACGTTTTGCGTTAAGACCTTGTTGTTTTCCTCGGGCGCTTGGTGATACTTCTTGTTGATCTCCTTTGCTTCTCCCCACTTTGCCGAGCCGTGTTCTTCGCGGCGGCGGTAGTTTGGCTTGGTGTAGTGATAGACAATAAGGATCAAGCCGTATATTGCGGTAAACACCACAATACAAGGCAAAGTCACATCACACCAAGTAAAGCGAAAGGGATGCGAAAACGCATCCCCCATCTTTGGAATCATTACCGGAAGTCCGCCTCCGAGTGTCGGTGCAATCAGAACTGCAAGCCAAACGGGTACAAGCAATCCCACCGCACCGAGAATAAGCCACAGCTTTTTATTATCGTTCTTCACGATCTCTCTTTTTGCTCTTTTTTGTAGGTGCGTCAATGACCTTCAAGAGCACTTCATTGACGTCCTCGGTAGGCTTATTCGCAGCGATAAAATCGTTCCGTCTGTCCGCGAGTGCCTCCATCATCACGCGATGCTGAAAATCATCAACCTCGATCACTCTGCGCTCATTCATCAGCGTTCCTCCCTATTTTTGTTCCCTTTGTTCGGAGTCTGCTGCTCCTTGTTCTGAGTCTGCTCAAGAGACTCATTCATTCGCGCGTTGATGGTCTTGACGTTGCTGTGAACATCGCCGAGCACCTTCTTTACGTCCTCAGCCTCCATCGTCTCAAAGTTTTTGGGAATACCGTAAACGTCAACAGTACGAGTATCGACACCATATCTCTGAGAGAGAACATAAGCGGAACATCTTGCCGCAAACTCGTGTTCACCGATGCGGTAGTTCTCCACATCCTTTGCCATTTCCGCGTGTGCAAGTGCTTTAGCAAGTGCGGGGAAAATCGCATCGAACTCCAAGCCCGACTTGAAGTAGACGACCTTGTTCTTAGCGTCGTAGATCGCATTGTGTTCGCCAAGGCTTTTCTCTGCCTTGCAAACGGGAACGGGAGCATCGTGAACAAGAGCCGCAACGAGCTGCTTCTGCTCATAGGATTTCGGCTGAGGAATTGCATCTTCGGGAGCTTCTACGTCGGCAATGTCAAAGACGTGCTTTGCATTATATCCTCTGTGCATCTTTCCGTCAGTTCCCTTATATGGGGAAGGCTCCAAGATCATAATGCTCTTTGCACCTTTCTTGACGGAAATATCCTCCTTGTTCCAAGCAGCCAATTCCTTTAACTTAACCGCATCGGGCTTCTGCTCAAAGATAAGCAACGCATTGTTCAGCGAATACTTATCGAAACGGCTCTGCACGTTGAGGAACTGACGCAGGCTCTCTATGCTCGATACTGCATTGAGGCAAGCATCGTCGATCATAGCATAGCACTGATTTTTCTTTTCTGCCATGCGCTCGGGAAAGCTCTTTTTGCCCTCTCCCTCGTCGGCAACTTCAACCGATTCGGGGGTGACATCTTTGACTTCATTTTTCTTGTTGGCTTCATTGATTACGTTTTCAAATACGCTCATTCTGTTTTACCTTACCTTTCTTTCGGTTTACTTCCCTTGCTCTTGCCGAGTTCGGGAGTCTTGGG
>JAGBRZ010000099.1 GCA_017632155.1 Clostridia bacterium | reverse complement strand
GTATTGACTCTGTCCAAAACCCCGAAGCGGAGCTTCGTTATTTTGAAGCTCAGTAGCGAAGGCTTCAGCCTTAGCATTAGTACGAGGCTCCGCCTCGTGCTCCGTTTAAGAAACTTTTCAAGAAAAGTTTCTTAAAAATCTTCAAAAGATTTTAGGACGAGCACGGCTCTGGCGGTTTTCCGAAGGAAAATGGAGGCGTGAGCCGACAAGACAGAGTCGCAGCTTGCCGAAGGCAAGCATAACTTTCTGAAAAAGTTCGATCAAAACTTTCACGCTGTTGTGGAAATGATGTTTTGCGGTCGCATCTTTCTGTCCACTGTCCACTAACTACTGTCCACTAATCACTCGGCAGAGCCGGTGACTTCCTTCGTCATCTCATTAATATCAAGCGTCAGCATCGCATCGGTCTTGAGCTTCTTCTCAATCGTCTCCCAAGACGCGAGCGCTGTGGTATGGTCGCGATTAAATATCTTTCCGATATTCGGCAGTGACATCTCCGTGATCTTACGGATAAGATAGATCGTCACGTGTCTTGCCTGCGCGATCTCGCGGGAGCGGCTCTTGCCCGTCAAGTCCTCCTTGCTGATTCCGTACTTTTTGTAAACGGTAGCAAAGATCTTGTCAACCGTCACGCTCACCGGCTCCTCGCCGCCAAGCAGATCGGCTATGCAGCCCCTTGCAACCTCCATCGTGATCTTCTGACCCGAAAGGAACGCAAGCGCACCAAGCTTCTTCATTGCTCCCTCAATCTGTCTGATGTTCGAGCGCAGATTTTCGGCAAGGTAGGTAAGCACATCCTCGGGAATGATGATTCCCACCTGCTCCGCCTTCTTTTTGATGATCGCAACTCGGAGCTCAAGATCCGGCGGCTGAATATCCGCAAGGAGTCCCCACTCGAATCTCGTCTTCAGTCTGTCCTCGAGAGTCTTCATATCTCTGGGCGGACGGTCCGACGTCAGAATGATCTGCTTGTGCTCCTCGTAAAGCGCGTTGAAGGTGTGGAAGAATTCCTCCTGAGTCGATGTCTTGCCCGCAATGAACTGAATGTCGTCGATCAAGAGAACGTCGCAGGAGCGATATTTGTTTCTAAATTCATTCGTCATCTGTGCCGCAAGCGCCTCGATGAACTGCGTGGTGAAATCCTCGCCCTTGATGTATATGATCTTCGCCGCGGGCTTCTTTCTTTTGATCTCATTTGTGATCGCGTAAAGAAGGTGGGTCTTGCCAAGTCCGCTGGGACCGTAGATGAAGAGGGGGTTGTAATTCATCGCAGGATTCGCCGCAACCGCCGTACAAGCCGCGTGAGCGAATTTATTTGAGCTTCCGACTATGAAGTTGTCAAAGGTGTATTCGAAGTTGTAGGGCGGCAACGTGGAGCCCCACGCGCCTATTCCGGGTTTTTCACCCTCCGCACTTCTCTTTTCCGCGTCAGCCTCCTCGCGAAGTCTTTTGATGATCGCCTGATGACGCTCGTTCTTCATCTTTTCGATGCGAGCCTCGCGCTCCTCGGGAGTTTCGCTTGCAAACTCCTGCTGTCTTGCGCGGAAGAGCTCCGCTTCAAATCCGTCGCCCATACCGGGTGCGGGCATTATCGGATCGGGCATTATGATCTCGCCCGGCTCATCCTCGCCTTCGTAATGAAATCCGGTTCCGCCCTCCGAATAATCAAAGAAGGAATCGTCCTTTTCGTCCTCCTCGATATCGCGCGCTGCGTCTATCAGACGCTTATTATCGGCGTCGGATCTCTCATTTTCTTCCTCGCAAATGATCTCAACCTTAACGCGGAAGCCGAGTCTTTCCTCAAAGCCGTCCTCTATTTTTGAAAGAAATTTTTGATTTATAATATCACATTTGAATGCCGAATCGATCGAGAATGTAAGAACGTCGTCCTTGAACGCCAGCATCTTCATATTGCCGAACCAAAGCTCAACGGTTGAGCGCGGCATACTGTCAAGAAAGCTGCTTCTGACATCTTCCCAAACGGCGATAAGCCCGTCAAGATAAGCCATTTTTGCGGGATCCTTTCGTAAATTTACTTTGTCGCTGATTCAATATATATAATATTATATCATATATAAGTTAATTATTCAACTATATAATATAATATTAACAGAAATATTACATTTTCACGAATAAAAACACGAACTCAACTTGATTTTAACAGTAGCGAAAAGTTTTGATCGAACTTTTTCAGAAAGGTATGCTTGCCTTCGGCAAGCTCAGACTGCAGACAAACGTATATTAAAAATTAAAATATAGCAATATGCACAAATAATTAGCAAAAAGCTATGTTCGCACTCGCAATGCAGGGGTGAAGGGGGCGCAGCCCCTGCACCCCGTTTTACGAGTGCATACATAACTTTCTAAATTTTGTCAATCAAAGTACTACAATATAATAATTAAATTGTTTCACATTGATGTTATTTTTCTTAAAATTATAATAACTAATGAGAAGTAGCGAAGTCTGTACTACACAAACGACAAGCGCACTCAAATCCGATAATCAAAAAAGCCGATCCATCAAAAACGACGAATCGGCTTTTTCATAAATTATTCTCAAATCTTTTCTGTCTTCCCAACCCTTGCATCGGGCGAAACCTCTATCTGATCGCTGTACTGCACAAGATCGATATCGCACCCCGCTCCGACGGCAACGACACGGCCGGTGACTCTCGGACAGGTGACGGCTTCAAGCGCGATCTCGTCGCCCTCGATCGAGCCTTCAACGTGCACGTTACCATTGATCTTCTTGACAAGCGAGGAAAGAAGCGGCAGTCTTTCGCCAAACTTTCTTTTTGGTTCTTTGATAATTATGATCTTGCTTCCGCCGATGCTGCCGATGTCCATTCCCTTGTCGAATTTGATCTCAATATCCTCTGCATTCAGCAGTCCCGAGCAGTTGATGATACCGTCGATCTTGATCTTCTCGGCTTCAACGTCTTCCCCGATCTTGATCGAGCCCGAAACGGCGAGCTCATCGCATTTTATGCTTTTTTCGCATTTTGCGCCACCCGAGCATATGATCTTTCCGCTTGAAATAAGCTCGCCGCCGCAAGAGAATGACCCCGAAATACCTATGTATCCCGCACTCACGTTACCCGAAAAAGCCGAAGAACCCGAGATCTTGAAATTTTCGGAGCATTCAATACTCTCGCCCGCCGAGGAGCCCGATGTGGCAAAGCTGTTGCATCTCACAAGCCCGTGTAGCCTTGCGCTTCCGCTGACCGAAACCTTTTCATATTCGCCCGCAGGGATATTTCCGCTGCCCGAAATGTGCATATTCATTTTGTACCTCCGATTACTTCATCCGTAATATCTTTTTTGTTTCCTTCATTGTCCTCTAAAAGGATCGATCTTATGTCGTTCAGGTAAAATACCTTTTTTCCGAAAGCCGTGTCGATAACGAGCGTCGCCTTCTTTTTTGATTCGGAAGAAAAATGATCCGAAAGCTCGTCAAGCGAAACGTCGTCCTTCTGCTTTTTGATAAGCTCTATCCTTTCACAGACGAGCTCGCGCGGGAAAAATGTCTCCTGCCCCGTGACGGTTGATTTTTTGATGAACCAGTCCTCGGGTATGAGCCCCTTTCGCTTCCAGCGATAGAGCGCACCGTAAGAGATCGCGTATTTTTCTAACAGCTCTTTTTTTGAAATAAGTTCCTGTTCCATACTTACTCCTTTCGTAACATTGTTACGGTAATATTATAGCATAACATTGTTACGTTGTCAATAGGCAAAATAAAAAAAGCCGACCCATCAACGATGAATCGGCTAATATATCAATCAAAAAAATCAAATCCGTAAAGGCAGACCCTCACGATATACACAGCGACAATGATGCTGAGGAGCATCCCCGCAATGATCTTCCGCGCCTTATCATACTTCGGTGCAAAGAGCTTTTCGTGCACCATAAAAAATATGCAAGGTACACCAAGAAAAAATACGGGATTATAATACATCGCTGTGGAAAAGTCACCGCTCAAAGCCGACAGATGCGCGCGCGTCATGCCGCAGAAGGGACAGCAGATTCCAAAAAATCTGTAAGTCGGGCAAATACTTCCAAACAGCTTCGAAAAAATATAAAATAAAACAAGAATAACTGTTCCGCATACGAAATGCTTCGACATAATTATAAAGAATTCTTTTTTCGAATATTTTTTCATCCTGCCGCTCCTTTCGTGATGTTTTGACTATTATATCATATTTTTTTGTGCTTTACAATAAAAACTTTTTGAAAACGTCTGAAAACAAAGCACGAGTGGCTATTGATTATCGTTAAAAAATGTGATAAAATTATTACATCACTGTTCGGAGGTGCGTTATGTTTGCAACCAAAGAAATTCTAAATCAGATCGACGAAAAAGCGCGCAGGTTGAAGGAGGAGATCCTTTCCTTGCCCGACTGCGAGGATTTCACGGGCGCGGTCTACTACGTCAGCGCGGACGGCAACGACGGAAATGACGGCAAAAGTCCCGAAAGAGCTTGGAAAACGCTCGCAAAAGTGTCATCCTTTGATTTTTGCGAGGGCGATGCGGTGAGATTCCGCCGCGGCGACGTTTTTCGCGGATGCATCAAGACTCGTCCGGGAGTCAAATATTGCGCTTTTGGCAAGGGCGAAAAGCCACGTCTTTACGGCTCGGAAAAGAATCTTGCAGATCCCGCTCTTTGGGAAATTTACGATTCCGAAAAGAATATCTGGAAGCTTCGCGAGCCTATCCTTGACTGCGGAACTCTCGTTTTCGGTGATGATAAGCTTCATTCGCGCAAGCTGATACCCTCATACAGAAACGGAAAATTTGTTTGCCGATATGACGAGGAAAAGGATTTTATTATCTCGGACGAAATGACCCGGGATCTTGATATTTTCTGCAAATATGATGAAAAAACCACCGTCAAACCCTCGAAAGGCGAGGAATTTCCCATTCCCGCACTAAACTGGGACTCATACGGCGAGCTTTATCTGCGTTGTGACGCGGGAAACCCTGGCGAGTTTTTTTCCTCTATTGAGGCACTTGCGCGCCGCCATATGTTCTTTATTGGCAGTAATCCGCGCGTCACTATCGAAAATCTCTGTCTGAAATATATAGGAACACACGCTATCTCATCGGGCGGTCACGTGGTGTCGCTCCACGTCAGCGGATGCGAGATCGGATGGGTTGGCGGTGCCATTCAGCACTATGCGGGCACAGATCCGAACTACCCCGAAGGCCGCCGCGGCAGTGTCACCCGCTACGGTAACGGCGTTGAAGTCTACGGCGGGTGTGATGATTATGTAGTCAAAAATTGCTATATTTATCAAATTTACGATGCCGCGATCACACATCAGATCACAACGAACGGCAAGAAATTCGAGCTGAAAAACATTAAATATATAGGAAATCTTATTGAAAAATGCGTATACTCGATTGAGTATTTTCTTGACGAAAATATGGGCGTGGACGGAAGTATCGTCGAAAATTGTGAGATCGCTGAAAATATTCTGCGATTTTCCGGCTTCGGCTGGGGTCAGCAGAGGCACAATATTCACACCCCCGCGCACATCAAGGGCTGGAGCTACACCAACACCGCGCGCGATTTTTCCATCCATAATAATATATTCGACCGCGCGGCGTATCGTATGATCCACACGGTTGCACTCGAAGAAGCCTCCTGCCCCCGGATGTACGAAAATACATATCTCCAAAACCTCTCCTCCCCCCTCGGTCAATACGGCGCTAACCGCGAAAGCGAACCCCACAACGTTGTATTCGACGAAAACGCAGATAAAACTGTCGCCGAATACCTCAAAGACCGCAATGCGATGGTGTATATCATTAAATAACCCTCTCACATTTACAACACATTTACAAAAAGTTAATAGAATGTTGATGTAAGAATGATTCCTATTTGGTATAATAATGTCAATAGGAATGATTCCTACTTTGATGGAGAATCTTTTTCATGGGAGGGTGCGTATATGTCAAAGCAGAAAAAGCTGATAACCGAAATACTTGCCGCGTCGTATGCGCATCCGACCGCTTCGCAGATATTCGAGGAGGCGCGGAAGAAAATGCCGAACATCGCACTCGGCACCGTTTACCGCAATCTCGGCGTCCTTGTTGACGAGGGGACAATAGTCCGACTCTCGGTCACGGGTCAGCCCGACCGCTTCGACCTTCCCGACGACGCGCATTGGCACGTCATCTGCGACAAATGCGGACAGGTCAAGGATATTCCCGTTGACCGCGAAATACTCGACCGCATCGAGCGCGACTCGGGCGAGCAGATCACATCATACTTGCTCACCGCGCACTGTACCTGTAAAAAATGCCGCGAGGCAGAAATAAATTAAAAATCAAAAAAATTGATATATTTGGAGGACACAAATATGGAACTTAAGGGTTCAAGAACAGAGCAGAATCTTCAGGCCGCTTTCGCAGGCGAGTCTCAGGCAAGAAATAAGTATACTTACTACGCATCCAAGGCAAGAAAAGAAGGCTACAATCAGATCGCTGACCTCTTTGAGGAGACCGCTAACAACGAAAAGGAGCACGCAAAGATCTGGTTCAAGCTCCTCCACGACGGCGAGGTTCCCACCACATCCGTAAATCTTCTTGACGCAGCAGAGGGCGAAAACTACGAGTGGACCGATATGTACGCGGAGTTTGCAAGAGTTGCAAAGGAAGAGGGCTTCACCCGCATTGCATTCCTCTTTGAGAAGGTTGGCGAGATCGAGAAGCACCACGAGGAGAGATACCGCAAGCTTCTTGCGAACGTTGAGGGCGACCTTGTATTCTCCCGCGACGGCGACACCGTTTGGCAGTGCGCAAACTGCGGACACATCGTTATCGGCAAGAAGGCACCCGTGAAGTGCCCCGTATGCGATCATCCTCAGGCGTATTTCCAGGAGCTCGCGCAGAATTATTGATGATAAAAAATCCCGACTTTGTCGGGATTTTTTAGTGGACAGAGGTTAGTGGGCAGTGGTCAGAAAGACGCGAACTAATAATTCTGCTTCTCAACAGCGGAAAAGTTTTGGTCAAGCTTTTTCAAGAAGTTCACACTTGCCTGCGGCAAGCTTCGACTCTGTCTTGTCGGCTCACGCCTCCATTTTCCTTCGGAAAATCGCCAGAGCCGCGCTCGTACTAAAATCTTTTGAAGATTTTTAAGAAACTTTTCTTGAAAAGTTTCTTAAACGGAGCACGAGGCAGAGCCTCGGACTAATGCGAAGGCTGAAGCCTTCGCCATTGCGCTCTGTCACGCATTGCAGGAGGTTTTTGCTCCTTCACCACATATTCTATTGACAACCCCCACCCTGCCGTGGTATAATTATTTATATTATATGGGAAAGGAAATTAATATGAAATCGGCTTTTTTCAGATCAATTTCGGTTATTTTTATTTTAGTTATACTCGCGGGTGCGCTTGCCTCTTGCGGGGAGGATCGTTACTACAAATTCTCCCGCGATCTTGAGCCGCTGACGGATGAACAGATTGAAGAATGCAACGCGGCTTACAGAGATGACTATTTCGGCTCTTATGACGAATATATTTCCTCAAAACCTGAGGATATGCGCGAGCAGGCGGAGAAGATATACTACGGTATGAAATTGATTCAAAACAACGTCTACACCCCTTATCTCGGCACCATCAACGGAGTTATCTTTTGCGGCACTACTATGAATTCAAGTGATGAAATTTATATCCTCGGCAATCACGCCCTTGAGCTTGGTACGCTGAAAAAGATCACCGCTTATAAGGACGGCAAGCTTGTGTCCATCGAGCAGGCATACAACGGCGGATGGATAACGGATGCCGACGTGCAGATAATAGTCGACAGAATCGCACAGTACCACGCATCGTTTGAAAAATGAGATTCATCTTCCCGCAGGACGGCGACTGCATAAATAAAAACGATGGAACCCTGACCGCCGACGGCATAATTATCGAAGCACGCGTTTCCGCGCCCGCAGATGCCGATATTTTCATTGGCGGCGAAAAGGCGCAATTTTCGGACGGCGTGTGGACGGCTAAAGTGCTGATTTCCGATTACAAGAGCATCCTTGAGGCTGAAAACCGTGCAAGCGGTGAATCTTGCTCGATCAATTTGCTCAAATTTGCCGATCCGGTCGGCAAATTCCGCCTCTCATCCGACGATAACATCCTCTTTTTGCAGGATATTACGGCGAATAAGGATAAATATACCTCGATCTTCGATAACCCATACCTCGCGCTCTACAAAAAGGCGCACGATATTTACGGTGCAAAGGTCCACCTCAATCTTTTTTACGAATATATCCCCGACGAAAAATATTTTTCCGCGCATCCCGATTACTTCAATCTTTCGATGATGACGGACAAGTTCCGCTCGGAATTCGAGGCGAATTCGGATTGGTTCAAGCTCGCTTTTCACTCAAACTCCGAGTTTCCCGACAAGCCATATAAGTTTGCAACCGCGGAAAAGATCACCGAGGATTACGAAAAGATCCGCCGCGAGATCGTTCGTTTCGCGGGCGAGAGCTCGATGACGAGCTCGACCACCGTCCATTGGGGTGCGGCAAACCGCGAGGTCGTCGCGGCACTGCACTCACTCGGTCTTCGCTCGCTGACGGGATATTTCAGGCGCAATGCCAAGGGTGAACCGAGTGTTTCATACTATTTTGAGGACGAAAGACTCGAGCATATCGGATCGCGCGATTTTTGGTATGATAGAGAAACCGACATCATCTTCGCGCAGATCGATCTTGTTCTCAACGAAAAGACCTACGATGACGTTATGGCGGCTCTGCCAAAGATCGCGGATAATCCGCAGCGCGGCGGTTTTATCTCGCTGATGATTCACGAGCAGTATTTCCACCCCGACTACCGCCGCCACCTCCCCGATTTCGAGGCAAGAGTGCTCGATGCTTGCGAATATCTGTATAATCGCGGATACGTTGGCTCACATATAAGCGAATTGACGAGGGAAATATGAAAAACATAGTAGAATCAATGCTTATCGGCGAAATCGAAATGAGGGAGTTTATTCTTGAAGTAAACAGAAATCCAGAAGCTATGGAGCAGGTTATAAGCACAATTCCTAAAGATGCAATTAGAAATCCTTCGCACGGACTGTGGAAAAATATTTCCTATGATTGGGCACGTTTTGGCAGTTTCAATGTTTGGGAGGGCATATGTAATATTTGCCGCTTTGACGATTCAATAGGAGATAATTTGAACATCTGGGGCACGCTTCAAAGAATATACTCTTACACCCACCCCGATCTGCCGTATACAACTAAATATTTAGATATGCATAGTTTATATCTTGCCGCAATAGGAGATTATTACGGCGGTCCCGAGGTAAAGGATATTATTGAAAGTATAATAATTGATTCATTAAAACTGAAAGCTAAATCGCAGAGAATTAAGCACGCGAAGGAACAGATCAAAGAAGCTTTTCATGTAGTTGACAATAAAAAACCTTGGTGGATCCAGGGAGCGGAATGGCCTTGCGGTGTCAATTCGCCCATGCAGTTTATTGGTAAAAAACGGCGTGGCGAGGAGGTACATTATACCTTTAAGGATGTTGACACAGGAGAAATCCGAACGATTATTCAATATTATTAATAAATATTCTCGGATATTTTGAATGAAAAACTTCTTAATATCTGAGAATTTTATTTTATGCCTTATTCTATATGCAGTACAGACTCCGTCCTCCTCATTCACCGCTTCTCGCGGTCCCCCTTCTCCGCTGGAGAAGGCTTGAGGGTAAGGAAATAATCTCTATCTATTCAGCGAAGAATATTTTGCAATATAATTTTGTATATCAAGAAGGAATATTTTATCAAAAAGTTTTTGAAAACTCCATTATGAGTGCAGAATTATTTGAATAAAATATTCCAATTTGCCTGAACAAAATTTTAGCAATATCCGATGTTCGCTGAAATACGATGATAATTGGACCAATCCCCTAGCCTTCTCCAGCGGAGAAGGGGGACCGCGAGGAGCGGTGAATGAGGAGGACGGAGTCTGTACTGTACAAATGATAAGTGCACATACTTTTTATAAAAAAGGAAGACTTTCGCCGCGGCGAAAGTCTTCCTTTTAATTTAATTAAAGCGAAGTCTTTGAAACGAGATACTTAGCTGTCTGAACCATGAACTCGACAGCTTTGGGGAGATAATCGGTGGGGAATCCCTTGAGGAATGCGTCTGCCTCGTAGGTGAACTCGCCGTCGTACTTGATGTCGTCGAACGCCTTCATGATGTTATCCCAGTTCATCTGACCGAGGCCGGGAATGGTGTGGCGGTCGCCCTGATAATCGTTGTCGTGGAGATGGACGGACTTGAGTCTGTCGTGGCCGAGGATGCGGATGGT
Organism: Clostridia bacterium; assembly: GCA_017632155.1. Next base: position 24,594 of record JAGBRZ010000099.1, on the reverse strand, counting down.
GTCCTCTGCCTCCTCGCCGACGAGCGAGCAATGGCCGACGTCAAGACAAGCAACTACCCATTCGCTATCGATAGCGTCGATGAGCGCGGCGTGATCCTTTGCAAAGCCTGCAACGTCGGTGCAGATGCACTTGCGCTTCAGTTCCTTCTGCCACATATTTTCAAGCGCGATCTTTACGCCGTAGTGGCGCGCGAGCGGAATGAGGGACTTATAATACTCAACGTTGAGGTCGAAAGCCTCTTTTTCATGACCGAGATATGGCATCCAGTGCAGGGGATGAACGACCTCGATCTTGACGCCCATCATTGCGCTGACCTCGATCGACTGCTCGACACGGGGTTTTGCGATATTTTCGCGGATATTTTCATCAGCCCAAGCAAAGGAGAAGGGCGCGTGCGACTGATTGAATATGATTCCGTTTGCGTCGCAGAAAGCCTTGCGCTCTTCGACTGTCTTTCTCCAATCGCCTGCAATATAGGGGCTGTCATCGCGGATCATCTCGAAAAGCGAGAGATCGAGGCAATCGTAGCCCGCGTTCTTGAGCATAAGAACGCCCTCTTCAAATCCGAGTCTGCCAACTGCGTGGCCTGTCTGTGTTGAAATAAGCATTTTAAGTATTCCTTTCGGTTATTTTTTCTTGAAATTTGCTGTGAAATTTGTTTTTGCCGTGATCTTTACGTTTCCGGTCTTGGTGAAAGCACCTTCTTCGGTAGTCCAACCGTCAAAGACATAGCCTTCCTCCGCGATGAGATTAACGATCACGTTGCCCTTGTTGTCATTTTCAAGCTCAATGCGTCCGCCCTCGCCTGCCACAAGGTTGTGTGACTCGGTTGATGTAAATACCAGCTTTGCCTCTGAGCCATTCGCGTGTGTCAGCAAGACGTATCTGCTTGTTGCGCGTCCCTGAATGACGTAGGTTTTTGCTTTTTCACCCTCGCGGATTGCAGAGAGCGAAAGTCCCTTCACTCCATCGTCATTTTTGCTGAAGCTGCAGGAAACGAAATCGAGGGTGTTGTTTTCAAAATTCAATCCGTAAATGTTCTGGAATCTGAAAGCATAGGTCTTGAATGCCGGCTGACCCTCATATTTTACGGTATTATCGGTGAAATTGATGTTTCCGAAGAAGTTTGTCGACTTGAAATAGCCTGTGAGCATATAGGGCTTGCTATCGTAGGTATCCTGACGGAGAATATTTTCCTTGTAAAGAATTCCGGGGGATGCCGTGTTGCCCGTTGCAATAAGGATCTTTTTATCCGAAGCTTTGCTGACGGTGAAGGAATTGCCCGAAATGTTCACGTTATGCGTGCCCGCCTGCTCGAAGGATTGCGCCTTTGTGATCTTTCTGCCGTCAACGATGTTATCGTACGTAACGTTGCTTGTGTTGGAATACAGAATGATGAAAGCGGGGTCTTCCTCGTCGCAGAATTTGTTCGAATCCTTATCTGCGATGAAGGTGTTGCCCGTGATCTCAACGTTCGTGATGCTTGCAAAGCGGATAGCCGCATATGTGGGACGGTCAAAGACGTTGTTTGTGATCTTAAAATTGTCTGCCACCGCCTCGTGCGCCGTGCCGTGGTGACCGATGGCAATATGCGGTCCGGGAAGCTCATCCGAGGGGCCAAAATAGCAAGAATCAATGGTTATATTTTTGCATCCGTACATTTCGCCCCAATCAAAGCGGACGGGCGCGTTTGCGTGGTCGCCGCTATGAGCACCGGGGTGTGACTGCTCGATCTGAATCGTTTCGCGTGTGAAGGTTCCGCCCCATTCAAATCCCGCAAACATACAGTTGCGAATGGTGACGTCACTGCAACCTGTGACCTGAATGACGTGGTTGTTCTTCATATCTTTGAAGATCATATTTTCGATCGTGATACCCTTGCTCAGACCGAACAGAAGAGTTGACTGCGTCGAATGATTATTATCGATAACGCCGCCGCTGAGAGTGAAATTCGAAGAGCCGTTTCTGCCGAAATCCTTGTAATCCGTATTCAGAACACGCGCAAGGATAAGAACGGTGACCTCGCCTCTTCTCACCTTTGCGGCAAGCTCATCGGTAAAGCCTTCGCGTGCATCGGTAAAGCCCGAATACATCCTAAGCGTTACGCCATTGCGCATGCTGATCAGCTTGATATTATAAAATCCGGGGTAGATGAAGATCTCGCCGCCGCCCTCTTTTGCCACCTTATCGATGACCATTTGGAGCTTTGATGACTGATCGGGTAGATTTCCCGAATTTTTGCTTCCGACAACGCCGTATTTCAGCGCGCTGACGAATTCCTCGGTGCAAGGAATTGCCTCATATGAAATATTTCCGTTCTCCGCAACCTTAACTTTAACGGATGCCTTGTGTCCAAAACAGTCAAGAACGGTGATCTCGGTCTCGCCGACGTGATGAGAAGTGACGGCGATATTTCCCGTGTTTTTGTTGAGCTCTGCCGTCAGAATGTTAGTGTCGCCCACCTCGATCTCGTGCGCGGGGAATCCCCAATCGGGGTTTTCGACCGTCACGGTTGCGGATTCTACGGGAATAAGATCCGTTGTTTCAGCCTTGGTTTCAATTGTCTCGGGCGCGGTGGTTTCAATGGTCCCCTGCTCTTCCCCGCAGGATGCCGCCATAAGAAGAGCCGCGAGTATGATTAAAAATCTGAATTTTTTCATTTTACGATTTAACAAATTTTGCCGACTCATAAGCCGCTGTGTAGAATTCATCAAGGCTCATTTCGGGAATTCTCTTGACCTCAAGCGAAATGATTCCCTCATATCCTTCAAGATTCTTGCGAACGTAATCCCAATCGACGCCCGTGCCTCTGCCGGGGAGAAGATGGCTGTCCTCATTGTAAACGCCGCTATTATCGTGCAAGTGGAGTGCCGCGAGCTTGTGTCTGTATTTCGGGAGTGCAAGCTTGGTCAGCGAGAAGCAAGCCTCGTGTCCGCTGTCATAGCAGAATTTGAGGCGCGGGCAGTCAAGATGCGCATATATGTAGTCGATGAAGTGGAAGAATCTCTGGTTTTCAAGACAAATATCGACGTTTGCATTATCTGCAACCTCGATAAGCTTTGCAACTCTGTCCATACCGATCTGCGAGATGGGGGGATAGTTGTTGCCCGCGGAAACGTGCCATACAGCGCGGGGAATACCGAGCTTTCCGCACTCGATGAGGTTGTCGCGGAGCATCTCAAAAGCGCCCTGACCGTTGAGATTGTCGCGCCAAAAGTGATTGATATTGTCCCAGGGAGCGTGGCAGTTGTCGATGTCAAGACCAACGCGGCGGATGATCTCTGCCTGTTTTTCATTGTCAAAAGTGCCGCTGAGGCTGATGAGAACCGAGTCAAAGCCCGCGCGCTTGATCGCCTCAAATATTGCAGTCGGGTCAGCGTGCTGCTTGCCCGTATGAATTCCGTATTTGATCATGTTTTTTCTCCTATTATGTCGTTCTAAAATTCGGTTCTTATTTTGATATGCTTTAAAATATCCTTGCAAATGCTTTCAAAATAATCATTTACTTGGCGATTTTTATATCTTAACACCATAATTCCGATGCTTTCGAAATATGCGTCCCTAATTCTGTCAGCTTCTGCATTCTGTGGACGCAGGTGCTGTTTGCCGTCAAGTTCTATAACCAATTTGGCTTCGGAAATATAAAAATCGGCAACGTATTTTCCTATAACTTTTTGCCTATGCACAGTTATTGGAAGTTTTTTGAAAAAATCATACCAAAGATGATTTTCTTCTGGTGTCATATTTGATCTGAGCACTTGCGAAATATGAGTGAGCTTGAAATTTTTTGTGCTTTTATACATCTGCTCTCTCCTTCGTTGTGTGCAAACGGCGCCACCCCTCATCCGTCAGCCCCAAGGGCTGACACCTTCTCCCAAGATCCGGGAGAAGGCTTAGTTCGCCTAACGGCGAACAGTCGATTCTGCCTCGCCGGCTTACGCATCTGTTTTTAGGCGAAAAACCGTCAGACTCGACGGAATAGGATAATATCCGCTTATTTGTACGGCGAATTATATTAAATGCTATAATTCAGTTGGTTAAATAGGAATATTTTATTGTAAAAAATTTAGTACAAGCTCCGCCTCGAGCGCTCAATTATTTTAATAAAAAATTCCTATTTGCTTTCAATAAGTTAAGCTGATACGGAGTTCGCTGAATACTAAAAGAGGTTTGCACTAACTTTTAGCCTTCTCCCGGATCTTGGGAGAAGGAGGACCGCGTGAGCGGGGGATGAGGGGTGGCGGAGTCTGTAATGCACTAAATCAAGTGCTTATCAAAGTAAATAATACAAAAAACAGAGCAACGCCAAAAAGACGTTGCTCCGCAAACGAAATTAAAGAGTATTGGAAGAGCCGAGAACGTTGACGATCTTGTGCTTGACCATCTTCTTGACTTCCTCGCGAGCGACCTTGAGGTAATCTCTGGGGTCGAATGCTGCGGGAGTGTTGGTAAGAACACGGCGGATGCCTGCGGTCATAGCAAGACGGATGTCAGAGTCGATGTTGATCTTACAAACAGCCATCTGAGCTGCGCGGCGAAGCTGCTCCTCGGGAATGCCTACTGCATCGGGGAGCTGACCGCCGAGAGCATTGATCTCTGCAACGTATTCCTGGGGAACGGAGGATGCGCCGTGGAGAACAATGGGGAACTCGGGAAGGCGCTTGCCGATCTCTTCGAGAATGTCAAAGCGGAGAGGAGGAGGAACAAGGATGCCCTTCTCGTTTCTGGTGCACTGTGCGGGAGTGAACTTGTATGCGCCGTGGGAGGTACCGATCGAGATTGCGAGGGAGTCAACGCCGGTGCGGGTTACGAAATCCTCAACCTCTTCGGGACGGGTGTAGGAGGAGTGCTCAGCTACAACGTCATCCTCAACGCCTGCAAGAACGCCGAGCTCACCCTCAACAACGCATCCGCGTGCATGGGCGTACTCAACGACCTTCTTGGTCAGAGCGATATTGTCTTCGTAATCGAAATGAGAACCGTCGATCATAACGGAGGTGAAACCGCCGTCGATGCAGGACTTACAGATCTCAAAATCTGCGCCGTGGTCAAGGTGAAGAGCGAAATCAACGCCGCTGTCCTCAACTGCTGCGCGAGCAAGGCCCATAAGGTATGCGTGCTTAGCATACTTACGTGCGCCTGCGGAAACCTGGAGAACGACGGGGGACTTTTCCTCAGCAGCAGCCTCGGTGATAGCCTGAATGATCTCCATGTTGTTAATGTTGAAAGCGCCGATAGCATAGCCGCCGGCATAAGCCTTCTTGAACATTTCCTTGGTTGTTACAAGTGCCATTTTAAATCTCCTTGTGAGTTAATTTATTTCCACTCTATATTATACACTTTTTTTGTTAAGAAATCAAGTTTTTCGGGGAATATTGTTTGAGATTTTGAGAAAAAAAGAGGAAAATCCCGACTTTGTCGGGATTTTAGCATAGTGACACTTATTGATGCTTTCCTCTGTTACGCAAAAACTCAAGGATCTCATCGGGGTTATTGCAGGTGATGAGAGTACCGCCGCAGGCGATTACTTCGTCAACGTGCTCCTGAGTCTTGACTCCCGCGGGTGCCCAGGGCTGGATTCCGAGGGCTGCCATACGGTCGAATTCTTCCTTTGTCGCCATATTGATGGGGCTATACAGCGCGCGGAACATGCAGCAGCAGTATGCAGACGAGGTGTAGGGGTCGCGCTTGACCTTGCCCATATGGGTGAGGGGATAGTAGATGTGGCGGCGATACTTCGAGCCGTATTTTTCCTCCATATATTCGTGGAGAGTGCCGTTGAAGGTGTTGATAACAACGCGGTCGGTGAAGCCGTAATCGTCGATGATCTTCATAACTCGGTCGCAAACCTCGTAAGCAACTGCCTCATTGCCGCCGATGGGGTATTCCTTGAGCTCAATGTCGAGGGTCATTGTGGGATGATCCTTGACGAGCTCCATAAATTCGATGAAAGTGGGGATGCGCTCGCCCGCAAACTCTGCGCCCTTCCAAGAGCCCGCATCAAGGGTCTTGAGCTCCGCAAGATTCTTTTCGCAAACCTTGCCTGTGCCGTTGGTGGTGCGATCGACTGTGGCATCGTGGATACAGACAAGCTCGCCGTCACGGGTGATGCGGACGTCGGTTTCGATCTGGTCAACGCCGATCTCAATAGCCTTTTTGAAGGCGAGGAGGGTGTTTTCGGGGTAGATGGTGCTCCAACCGCGGTGCGCGGCAACGTATATGTTATCTTTAGATAGTGTCCAGTAATTCATAGCTGATCCTCCTGGTGGTGTTTTTATAATTATATCACCATCCCCGCGCAAAGTCAATATCTTTTCCTTCGACATATACTGACAATGAGGAAAAATTTCCAAGAGGGAAAGTTTTCTTCGGTGTTTGAAACGCAAACGCGCGGTCAAGAATATTGACAGAACGAGGAAAGGAAGAGGAAGAAAATGAATTCGCAGATCCGCAGAGGGGATATATATTACGCCGATCTTTCGCCGGTGGTCGGTTCGGAGCAGGGCGGACTGCGCCCCGTTCTGATAATACAAAACGACGTTGGCAACAAATACAGTCCGACGGTCATAGCCGCGGCGATCACTTCAAGAATGAGCAAAACGCGCCTGCCCACACATATCGACATATACGCCGAGCGCGCGGGACTTGCGCGGGATTCGGTGATACTGCTGGAGCAGATACGTACACTTGACAAACGCCGCCTGCGCGAGCGGATGGGACATCTTGATGACGAGATGATGGACAGAGTGAACAACGCCATAGCAGTCAGCTTTGGGATAATGACTGCACCGACGGTGGGGTATGAGGAAGAGGTACATCCTTCGGCTGTGGCGGCGGTAGATGGCATAGTCGCGCAGAGCACAAGCGATAATACCCCCACGGCGTAATTCGGTTAAATACCATCACTTTGTTAGAAAATTGATATAAATAACTCGGATATTGAAGGAAACTTCAAATATCCGAGTTATTTTTATTAAATTATATACCGGCACAATGGAATGCGAAAATCAAAATTAAATTATCAATCGCGTCTTTCTGTCCACTAACCACTGACCACTTTAATCCTCGTCAACAAGCAAAATTCTACCCTTCACCGCGCCGGGGGTGAGATAGAGCTCAAATGCATCCCAAGCCTTTGCGAGGGGGTATTTGGCGAAGACGAGTCCGTCGTCATATTTGAGTCTGCCGTCGGAGAAGCAAGCGGCGGTGAGCTCCCATTCCTTGCCCGGGAAGGGTGCGGAATAGCTCATCCAAGAGCCGACAAGGCGGAATTCCTTGCGGTTGAGGTTCTCCCACATCTTGGGCGTGAAGGTTACGTCTGTGTGGGGAGTGCCGATGAAGCAGACGTGAGCCTTGTTTGCCGCAAGCTCGAACGCCATTTTCATGGTCACGGGGCTGCCCGCAGTTTCATATACTGCGCCAAATCCCTGACCGCCCGTGTAAGCCTTGATCTTTTCGGCAAAATCGGGGTCGGTGGAGTTGAATCCATCGTCCGCACCGAGCTTCTTTGCGAGCTCAAGTCTTTCGTCGATGATGTCGATTACGACTACCTTCTTCGCGCCGAAGATCTTTGCCCACTGCGCGGTGAAAAGACCGATGGTTCCGCCGCCGCAAACGGCAACGTACTCGCCGCCCGCGCACTCGTTGAGGAGCACGCCGTGGAGAGCTACGGTTGAGGGCTCGAACATTGCGCCCTGCTCGAATGAAACGCTCTTATCGAACTTGATCGCGTTCTGCGCGGGGATGCAAACGTACTGCGCAAAGCTTCCGTTTTCGCGCGAGCCGATGAAGGAATAGTGCTTGCAGAGGGAATAATTGCCCTTCTGGCAATCGCGGCACTTTCCGCAAGGCTTGAGAGGCGCGCCCGAAACGCGGTCGCCGATCTCAAACCCTTCAACTCCCTCGCCAAGAGCCGCGATCTCGCCCGAAAACTCGTGGCCGAGAATGATCGGGAAGAAATGCGCGCCCTTATGGAGAACACGCGGAATATCCGAGCCGCAAATACCGCTTGCACGGACGCGAACAAGCACCTCACCCGCCTTCGGGGAGGGCTTTTCGGTTTCTTTATACTGAAGATCTCTGTCGCCGCAAAGCACGGCAGCCATCATTTTTTCGCTCATTTTTATGTTACCTTTTCTGTTATATTTTACTCCTCACAAGCCGCCTTACGCTGAAGGATTGCCTTGAAGATCGCGGGATCGAATTTGACTTCGCGGTCATAGGTGTAAAGTCCGTTGACTTCCTGCTCAACGTCTGTGAGCTGAGTGTAGCAAAGGCCGCCGATTGCGGGGTTATCAAGGAGAGCGTCGGTGAGTCCCTTGAATCTCTCAATGAACTCCTCACCCGTCTTCGGTGCGTTGCCGTAGCCCCAACCTGCTCCTTCGGGAGCCCAGCGGATTCCGCCGTACTCGGAAACGAAGGTGGTGGTGTAGCCGAAGTGGTTGCGCGGCATGCCCTGAAGAGTGCCGTTAACTCGCATATCCTCGTATCTTGCGCGGAAGGTTTCGGGATTCTGATCGTAATCGTGAACGTCCATAAAGTCGGAAACGTGGTGAACGTGGGTCCATCCCGATGTGTCAATGTAGGCACGGGTCGGGTCAAACGCGCGGTTTACGGCACCGAGAGCGCGTACAAAATCGGGATCCTGATTCTTCTGCGTTTCGTTGAGGGGACACCAACCGATGATCGCGGGGTGGTTGAAGTCGCGCTCAAGGCACTCAACCCACTCGGGGATGAAGTTTGCCCACGCATCCGCGCGCGCGATGTCAAGTCCCCAGTTTCCGTGCTCGCCCCAAACAATGTAGCCCTCGCGGTCGCAATGGTAGAGGAAGCGGGGCTCAAAGATCTTCTGGTGAAGTCTTGCGCCGTCAAATCCGCAAGCAACCGAACGCTTGATGTCGTTCAGAAGCTCTTCCTCGCAACGTGCGGTATAGATTCCGTCGGGATAGAAGCCCTGATCGAGGATGAGTCGCTGGAATACGCACTTTCCGTTGAGGTAGAGGAATCCTTCCTTGACCTCGACCGAGCGCATACCGAAATATGTGTCGACCTTGTCATCACCAAGTGTTATGGTCATATCGTAAAGTCTGCCCGCGCCGATCTCCCAAAGCTCAACCTTCGAAAGCTTAACGGTCACGGTTGCGATTCCGCTGCCAACGATAGCTTCGGCGCATCCGGTGCACTCGGAATTATAAGAGGTAGCAACCTTGACGGATTTGCCCTCCGCGCCAATAGCATTGACCGAAACGGTAACGGTACCCGCGTGAATGTCTGTGTAGACCTTAAAATTCTTTATGTAGGAAGCGGGAACGCGCTCGAGCCAAACGGTCTGCCAGATACCCGTGGTTCTGGTGTAAGAACAGCCGTGGGAAGCCCATTCGGGGCACTGCTTACCGCCGGGCTGATTTCCCGAACGGATAATATCGTCGGCGCAAACCGTGATGATATTTTCACCCGCCTCGAGAGCATCGGTGATGTCTGCATTTACGGGAACGTAACCGCCAACGTGATTGCAGACGTTCTTGCCATTGACCCAAACTTCGGTCTTGTAGTCGCAAGCGCCGATGTGGAGCAGGATTCTGTCGCTGCCGTTATTCCAACCCTCGGGAAGAGTTATAGCCTTGCGGTACCAAACGCACTCGCAGAAATCGGTGTGGCCAAGTCCCGAAAGCACGCTTTCACGGCAGAAGGGGACGGTGATCTTCGAGTCAAGTGCGGCATCGGCGTGGTAGAGCTTGCGCGCTCTGCCGGAGCGGCTGTAATCCTCGTGGAATTCCCACTCGCCGTTAAGGTTTATCCAATCGGCACGGTAAAAATCAGGACGCGGATGTTCGGGACGCGGAATATTCATCATTGTTTTTTCCTCGCTTTTCTTTATAATGAGGGATATTTTTATCCAATATATATGATACCAAATTTTCACGCATTTGTAAAGAGGATTTGGGATTTTTTGTTCCTAAATTCTCAAACTTTCGTTACTAACACTTACCTGAGTGCAACTCCCACAAAAAAATTATATAAATAGGTAGAAAATCGTCAAAAAATGCACTTGAAGAAGTAAGAAAAAAGTGGTAAAATATTTGAGTTATTTAAAATAGGAAAGAAGGATCAAATTTATGGATTCGTTTATTTTCGCTCTCTCCGCTGTTGCGCCCATCGTTCTTGCCGTTGTTGTCGGCTATTTCTTCAAAAAGATCGGCATGATGGATGAGGATTTTGCCAAAAAGGCAAACAAGCTCGTCTTCCGCGCGTTCATGCCCGTAATGCTCTTCGTTAAAATTTACAAGATGTCGCTTTCCGACGTTGACCTCGGCTTCATCGGTTTCTGCCTTATCTCGCTTTTCATTATATTTGCGGTATCTGTTCCCGCTTGTATGATCATCGCGGGCAAAAAGGACCGCGTCGGCGTTCTTGTTCAGGCGATATTCCGTTCGGGTTACTCCCTGATCGGCATCCCGCTTGCAGGCTCGCTTTTCGGTGAGGAGGGTGAACTGGCTGCAACCATTCTTTCCGCCGCACTCATTCCTTGCTTTAACGTTCTTGCAGTAATCAGCCTTTCCGCACTTGGAAATGACAGCGGTGCAAAGATCTCCCCCAAGAAGATCGTTCTTGATATCATCAAAAACCCCCTCATCATCGGTATCTTTGCGGCTCTCGTTTGCGTTGCGATCCGCACCTTTATCCTTGTGCCCGCAGGCATCTCGTTCCAGCTTTCGAACATTACTCCCCTTTTCCAGGTGCTCCAGTACCTCGCAGACCTCGCGATCCCGCTTGCACTCCTTGTTCTTGGTGCACAGTTTGAGTTTTCCGCAGTTGCGGCACTCAAAAAGGAGATCATCTTCGGTACTATCACCCGTACCGTGATCGTTCCCGCGCTTGTTCTCGGCGTAGCGTTCATCTTCTTCCGCGACAGATTCTCCGCCGCACAGTTTGCAACTCTCGTAGCCGCTTTTGCAACCCCCGTTGCAGTTCCCAGCGTACCCATGGTTCAGGAAATGGGCGGCGACGTAACCCTTGCCGGTCAGCTTGTTGTCTGGTCCACCCTCGTTTCGGCACTTACCGTATTCCTCGTGACCTTCCTGCTTCGTATGGGAGGAGCGTTCTAAAAGTTATATTCGCCTGCGGCGAAATAAAGCAAAAAACCGCCTGAATTTTCGGGCGGTTTTTCATATTAAAACAAAAATTCCGTTTTTATCGCATCCGTATTATCCTCGGAGTACTCGATCTCTTCGGAGAGGATGCGGGCGCAGTTGAGGATGGTTGCTTTTGTGGCGATTGAGGCAAGCAGGCGTTCGCAGAAGAGGGAGAAGCCGAGGGCGGCGCGGAATTCATCCTCATTTTCCGCCGCTGAGGCGTGGCGGTAGATGAAGTATGCAAGTGCGCGTTCAAGCTCAGGCTCGATCCTGGCGGGTGTTTCCGCTTTTGACGAATAACCCGAAAACAGCTCGCGGTGGCTCTCGTCGAGGTATTCGAGGTCGAAAATGAGCTCTTTCCACTCTTCGTCCGAAAGTCTTTCGGGCGAACAATCGTATTTTTCCGCGATCGTGCGGAGCCTTTCGGTGTAGGGGATTTCTCGGTTGGAAAGGATTGCGTATATCTTTTCGCGCTCGGTGACGGCGTCGAAAGCTATATCATTTTCGCCGTCATCCTCGCCGATTTCGATCATTTCTGCGTAATTATCGGAGGAAAGCACAATTCTGCAAGCCTCCTCGCAGGAAATGCCGAGCCCCGCCTCGCGTCCGCGCGCGGTGGAGTTGTAAAAACGCGGGTGCTCGCGGCAGATATCGCAAAGGTAACCCTCGCCGAGGTTGCAGATGATGCGGCAAAGTCCGTGTTCATCGAGATGCGGGCAACGGTCATCCTTGCGGAGAGCGAAATGCGGAGGGTCGCCGCAGATGCTCTTCTTTATATCATCACCGTAGCCGCCCGTGAGAGCGGAATATTTCGCCATTGTAAGCTCGTCGACGTTGATCTCCCAGCCAATGCAGCAGCTGTGTTTGCAACGGTCGGCGATGCAGGCAAAATCAAGATAGTATTTCGGTGCGTAGATCTTCATTTCATCATCCCATCAACACGTCCATTGCCAGCATCAGACAGAAGCCGATAAGCAGGGCATAGGTTGCGCCCCGCTCGCTGCCGTGCGAGTGCGTTTCGGGTATCATTTCATCGCTGATGACGTAAAGCATCGTTCCGCCCGCAAATGCGAGGGCGAAGGGGAGCACCGCCTGCGAAATGGTGACGGCAAAATAGCCGAGCAGCGTGCCAATGACCTCGACCGCTCCGGTTGCGGCGGCGATGAGGAATGTGCGACGAGGCTTTATGCCCGCAGAAAGCATAGGCGCGATTATAACCATGCCCTCGGGTATGTTTTGAAGTGCGATTCCCGCGGCGATAATGATTCCGTCGGTGACGTCGCCCGTGCCGAATCCTACGCCCGCAGCAATGCCCTCGGGAAAATTATGGATGGCGATGGCGAGCACAAAAAGCAGTATTTTGTTGACCTTTCCGCTTGCCTCTCCGTGCTCGGGATCAACTCCGGAAAGCTTGTGCAGATGGGGGACGAGCTTATCAAGAAGATTTACCGTCAGCGCGCCAAGAAAAATGCCGATGACGGTGATGGGCAGAGCCTTCGCTCCCCCGCCGTGCTCGATCGATGGGATCACAAGTCCTAGAACCGCCGCCGCGAGCATAACTCCCGCCGCAAACGAAAGGATGATGTCACCGATGCGGTGTGATATTTTTTTGAATATAAATCCGAGAATCGCGCCAAGCAAGGTAGCCCCGCCGACACCCAGAGCCGTCAATAATACAAGTTTCATTTTTTCTCCTTTCGGGAGCGCAAAAACGCGCAATCCCTCATTTATATTATATCACAATTCATGCCGAAAGGTCAATAATTTTGTAAATAAAGGTGCTGATTCATTTGTGAATCAGCACCTTTATTATTGCAAGATTAAATTACAACGACTCTCCAAATTCCGTCGATGGCGGAAATGGTTTCCTTCATCGCGGCGATGTCCTCGTCGGATGTGCCGACGGCAAGGGCAAGAAGGGTGCAGGCGTTGTTGCCGCGCGATTTGTTCGTCAGATGCTCGATGTTGACGCCTTTTTCTGCAACAGCGCCCGCGATCTTTGCGATGGTTGCGGGGATGTTGGCGTGGAGAACGAGCACGTTTCTGCCTGCGTGAGCGGGAAGATCGATTGCAGGGAAATTTACGGAATTCTTGATATTACCCGTGGTGAGGAACAGGGCGAGCTGATTTGCCGCCATAATGGCGCAGTTATCCTCACTTTCGCCCGTCGATGCGCCGAGGTGGGGAATGTTGATGATTCCCTTTACGCCGAGAGTTTCCTCTGTCGGGAAGTCGGTGACGTATGCCGAGATCTTGCCCTCTGTAATAGCATTCTTGATATCAGCCGCGATTGCAAGATCTGCGCGCGCAAGGTTGATGATCTTGACGCCCTGCTTCATCTTGTCGATGTTTTCCTTGCGGATCATACCCTTCGTTGCCTCAACTGCGGGAACGTGGAGGGTGATATAATCGCTCTTTTCGAAAATTTCATCGGTCGTTACCGCGTGGCCTACCGCGCGGGAGATGCGCCATGCGCCGTCAACGGTCAGATAGGGGTCGTAACCGATGACCTTCATACCAAGGTCGATAGCGGCATTGGCAACCATTGCACCGATCGCGCCGAGACCGATTACGCCGAGGGTCTTTCCGCGAAGCTCACAGCCCGCAAAAGCGGATTTGCCCTTCTCGACAGCCTTTGCAACGTCGGAGGTGAGCGTTTCCGACCAGTTTGCGCCGCCAATGACGTCACGCGAAGCGAGCATAAGAGCGCAGATAACAAGCTCCTTTACGCCGTTTGCATTCGCACCGGGAGTGTTGAAAACAACGATTCCCGCCTCTGTGCAGCGATCGATCGGGATATTGTTGACACCCGCGCCGCAACGCGCGATGGCGAGCAGCTCGGGGTTAAATTCCATATCGTGAAGCGCCGCCGAGCGCACCATTATAGCCTCGGGAGCCGCAACTTCCTCGCCGACGTTATACTCCGCACGGTCGAAAATATCGGTACCGCACGCGGCGATCTTATTCATTAACTTTATATTTTTCATAGCTGATTCCTCTTACTTGGGGTTGTTCTTTGCAAAGTCCTTCATAAACGCAACAAGAGCTTCGACGCCTTCATATGGCATTGCGTTGTAGATCGAGGCGCGCATTCCGCCGACTACGCGGTGTCCCTTGATGTTCTTGAGGCCTGCTTTTTCTGCCTCGGATGCGAATTTTTTATCAAGATCGGCATCACCCGTGATGAAGGTGACGTTCATCATCGAACGGCAGTCCTTTCTTACGGGGGCAATATAGTAATCCTGCGAATCGAGGTAATCATAAAGCAGAGCCGCCTTTTTCGCGTTCATCTCCTTCATCACCTCAAGGCCGCCGAGTGATTCGATCCACTCATAGACCAGACCCGCCATATAGATGGTGTAGCAGGGCGGAGTGTTATACATTGAGCCGTTTTCTGCCATGATATTCCAATCGAGCATCGAGGGGCACTCGGGGCGAGCCTTGCCGAGGAGATCCTTGCGGACGATGACGAGGGTCATACCCGCGGGAGCCATATTCTTCTGCGCACCCGCATAGATGACGCCGAATTGGGTGACGTCGACGGGCTCGGAGATGATGCAAGAGGACATATCGGCAACAAGCGGAACGTCGCCCGTGTCGAGGATGTAGTTATATTTCGTGCCGAAAATGGTGTTGTTGTAGCAGATGTGAACGTAAGCGGCGTCGGGATTCAGATCCTCTCGCTTGACCTCGGGGATATAGGAGAAGCCGTCAGCCTTCGAGGTGGCAACAAGACGGACGTCGCCGTATTTCTTTGCTTCCTCATAAGCCTTGCCCGAGAACTGACCCGAAACGATGTAATCAGCCGTTCCGCCCGCGGGGAGAAGATTGAGAGGCACAGCCGCAAACTGCGTTGACGCGCCGCCCTGAAGGAAGAGGACTGCATAATTATCGGGGATGTTCATCAGCTTTCGCAGATCTGCCTCGGCCTTTTCGATAATGGGCTCGAAATCCTTTGAACGGTGCGACATCTCGGCAACCGACATACCGCTCTGGCCGTAAGAGATCATCTCGGCAGCGGCACGCTCAAGAACGGGCATCGGAAGCATCGAAGGACCTGCGGAAAAGTTATATACTCTCTTCATAATATTTCTCCTGTTTAACGTGGTAAAATGTTATTGCAGAAATTATACTACAATTATATGCATTTGTCAATACCTTTTTGCAAAATTTTGCAACTTGTGAAAGAGATTTATTGCAAAAAAATGCCCGAAATCGCCCAAAATGCTTAAAAACGCCCAAAATTGTGAATGACAGAACGAAAGGCGGCTTCATTTTTTGCATAGAAAAAGGGCTGATCTTGCGATCAGCCCAAATTTATTATTTATCCTTGAAAAACATCATTTTGCCATTGGCCGTTGAAGATTTGGCCGTTTTTGTTGACGTATTTTCCGTAGCCGTGGCGTTTGTTGTCCTTCCAGTTGCCGTCATATGAAGAACCATCCGACCATTTCATTACGCCATATCCGGTGCGAGAACCCTCTGACCATTGACCTGTATACACGTGACCTGCGGGGTAGGTATACGTGCCTTGACCTTCACGCAAACCGTTTTCAAAATTACCTTTGTAGGTTCCACCGTCGGTATATGTGGCTTCACCGTATCCGTGATATTTGTCGCTTTTCCAACCGCCGGTATATTTGAAGCCGCTATTGGTGGTATAGCTTCCCATACCCTCGCGGTCGCCGTTTACCCAATCACCGACGTAAACCGATCCGTCCGCGAAGGTGTAAGTTCCCTTTCCGTGGCGATCGCCGTCCTTGTAGTCGCCCTCATAGTAAGAGCCGTCGCTCCAGGTCATCTTACCCTTGCCGACGAATTTACCGTCAACGAATGAACCTACGTAAACCGTGCCGCCGGAGTATGTAAACGTGCCCTGACCGTTACGTTCTCCCATGACCCAATCACCAACGTAAACGTTTCCGTTTGCATAATGATAGCTGCCCTTGCCTTGGCGTTCGCCGTCCTTGTAGTCGCCCTCATAGTAAGAGCCGTCAGCCCAGGTCATTTTGCCCTTGCCGTTATAGGTGTCGTTTTCCCAGTTTCCTTTGTAAACCGTGCCGTCCGCGAAGGTGAGAGTTCCCTCTCCTGTGCGGATGCCGTTGATCCATTTACCGACAAAGCGATTGCCGTTTGCCCAGGTATACGTGCCGTTGCCGGTTCGTTTGCCGTCCACCCAGTCGCCATCGTACGTAGCGCCGTCCACCCAGGTATACTTTCCTTTACCGTGCGGATTTCCGCCGTCAAAATCGCCCTTGTATATGTCGCCATCGGTATAAATTAATTCACCGTAGCCGTCGGGCGTTCCGCGCTCGAGATAGCCTGTGTATACGCCGTATCTCAGCTGAAATGACGTAACGTTTCCCGTTACAGATTGTTTTTCATTTTCAGATTTGAGATAATCACGGGTCAGGTGATTTGTCTGTTTCAAGAATTCAAGCGCCTCGGGGTCCATCTCATCGTCCCAACCGATAATGAAAGCAGTGAGCGGATCTGTTTTTTCACCGCTGTTCATCACGCTGTCGGACAGATAATTGTCAGCAAGATCCTTTACAAGCTCGGGGTAGTAAAAATCCTCCGCTCCGTAAATGTGATAAAACTCGTGCGTGAATGAAGAAAGATCGGATGAAAACACAACGGCATATTCTGTGTTATTTTTCGATGATTGTTGCTGTGCGTAAGCTCTTCCGGATTTATTGAGCGCGAAGATTATCGGATTTGAATCCGAGCCGTTTTGAGAATCGAGCTGCTTCCCTGCTTCCTTTAACGTCGGAAGCCCCGCTTTTGACAGAGAATCCTCGATCCATTCCGTTGCGTAATCTCCTTTAGCTGCATCGCCCGTGATCTTTGCGCCGAGATAGCTGAAAGTGAGGTCAAGTGACTTGCCATATGATGCGGCGAGATTTTCAATCTCCTTTTCCTGCGCAGAAAGCGATGCCGAAAGCTCGGAAAGCGCCGAATCAGTCCAAGTGCTGACCTCGTCACTTACCGTGATGACCGTGACGGTGACCTTGCCCACAAGACTCTCGCATCTGCCCTTGTTGATCATCGAAAGATACACGTTATTCTGAACGTCATCGGGAATATTGTCGGTGGTTTCGGGTGCTTTGGTAGTTTCGGGAGCTGCGGTGGCTTCCGAGGTAGCGACGGTTTGTGGAACATAAGCAGTTCCGGGTTCAGATTCTGTTTTTTCGGGATATGTTATCTCAATCTTTTCTTGCGTTTTTGCCGGTCTTTCCGTGACACTTGCAAGATAGGCTTCGCTGAAGTATCCGCAGGAGGAAAGTCCTGCGGATATGGTAAAGAGACAGAGCATAAGAGCCGTGATTCTTAAAGCAAAATTTTTGCTGTTATTCATTGACTGTGATCTCCTCAGGAGTTGTTGTTTCCTCCGGCGCGCCGACCAGACCGAGGTATTCCTCGAAGGTGATGCCCCTCGACATTATTTCGGTGGCTATCTCAACGCCGACGTAGCGATAGTGCCAGGGCTCGTAGATAATGCCGGTTTTGTCGGTCGTTCCCTTGGGATAGCGCAGGATGAAGCCGTATTTGTGGCAATTCGCCATCAGCCATTGTTGGGTGGCGGTTTTTGCCTGACCTTCGTCGAGCCAGGGGCGGCTCTGACAAAGAATATCAACGGCAAGTCCGAGCTGATGCTCACTCGTTCCGGGAACGGCGGTCTCCTTTGCCGCAAGGATCTTCGCCTCCGACTCGCTGTACCCCTTCGAGATGAAGGAATTCACCTTTTTATCGAAAAGATATACCTGATCGTCCCAAGTGCGGTACGCGGAGCAGATATAGGGCGTGTGACCCGCCGCCTTGCAATCGGCAAGGAACTGCTTCAGCGCATCGGCACAGCGCGAGTCGATCTTGTATTTGCCCGTGACGGTTATAAGCTCGAACTCATAATTCTCGGGCAGGGGATACCAGGGATTGACAAGGGTGAGATACCACGGGGTCTCGGTCACTTCGGGCTCGGGAGTGGTCTCGGGCTCGGTGGTGATCTCCTCCGTGGTCTCCTCGACAGTAGTTTCGGGCTCTGTTGTTTCCTCAACCGTGGTTTCGGGCGCGGAAGTTGTTTCCTCCGCTGTTGTTACCTCGGGGGAGGCGGTGGTTTCCTCTGCGGTGGTTATTTCGGGTGTGATACCGCTTGTTTCGGGCGGAAGGGTGATATCTTCGATATTGAGATAGGGCAGGCAAGAGGACAGCAATACCGCCGAAAGCGCAAGAAGCGCTGCGGCGGATATTTTTTTGCTGCGGCTTTTATTCATTCGTTGCCTCCAGAATGTCGCCGATGCCGTTAAAGATATATTTGGGTCTGTAAGGGAAGTTGCCGATGTCCTCGCGCGCGGTAACGCCCGAAAGAACAAGGATGGTATCAACGTTCGATTCGATGCCCGCGATGATGTCGGTGTCCATTCTGTCGCCGATGAAGGCAATGTCCTCAGAATGACAGCCAAGGCGCTTGAGTCCGTGGCGGATCATTACGGGGTTGGGCTTGCCGACGAAGTATGCCTTTTTGCCCGTCGCGATCTCGATGGGAGCAACGAGAGAGCCTGTTGCGGGCATAATTCCGCGATCGGTGACGCCGACGGTGTCGGGATTGGTGCCGATAAGCTTTGCGCCCGCGTTGACGAGGGCGATAGCCTTTTCAATCTTCTCGAAGCAGTAGGTGCGTGTTTCACCGACAACGACGTAGTCGGGGTTGACGTCGTTCATATAAATGCCCTGGTCATACATTGCCTTCGAAAGCGAAGCTTCGCCAATGACGTATGCGGTGCATCCGGGCGCCTGGCTGTGCAGAAATTCCGCGGTTGCCATTGCGCTGGTGTAAAAATGATCGGGCGTGACAGAAAGACCCATTCGCTCAAGCTTCATCGAAAGCTCGTGAGGAGTTCTTTCGGGTGAGTTGGTGAGAAAGACGAACTTTTTGCCATTGTTAAGCATCCAGTTGACAAATTCACGAACGCCTTCAAGAATTTTGTCGCCGTGATAAATGACTCCGTCCATATCGCAGATGAATCCCTGCTTCTCAAGAATGTTTTTCATATTTTTCTCCCTTGAAAATTAATTATTTATCATCGAAATGCCGTATAAAAGTGTTTCGTGGTCAATCGCGCCCTGCGCATAAGCAACAAGATTTCCGCGCGCGCTGATAAAGTAAGTGGTGGGAATCGAAACGATCCCGTATGTGTATGCCGCTTCTTCGGTAAGATCGAAGTAAACGGGGAAGGTATACCCCATCGAATTGATGAAGCTTTGCGCAGATGCCATGGTTTCGTACTGCCCGTCCGTCAGATTGACGATCATAAACACAACGTCATCGCCCATCTCGCGGTAAACTTCCTCAAAATCGGGCATTTCCATCATGCAAGGACCGCACCAGCTTGCCCAGAAATTGAGCACAACGGGTTTGCCGAGCATATCCGAAAGACGAACGGGACGTCCCGTAGCATCATAAACCGTGAAATCGGGCGCGGGATTGACTTCTTCCTCCGGCTCGGGTTCGGTTGTAACCTCGGGTTCAACTGTTGTTTCCGGCTCGGGAACGGTAGTGACTTCGGGTTCTGCCGTAGTTTCGGGCTCGGGAACGGTGGTGACTTCGGGTTCTGCCGTGGTTTCGGGCTCGGGCATGGTAGTGACCTCGGGTTCCGCCGTAGTTTCGGGCTCGGGAACAGTAGTGACTTCGGGTTCTGCCGTGGTTTCCGGTTCGGGAAGAGTCGTAACCTCGGCTTCTGTTGTGATTTCAGGTTCTGTCGTCACTTCAGCTTCGGTTGTAGCCTCCGCAGTCGTTTCTTCTTTGGTTGTTTCGGGCAGAGGAGCTGTGGTTTCTTCCCAATATTCGGTAGTTCCCTCGGTTATCGGAGCCGTGGTCTGTTCGGGAACAGGAGTTGTGATTTCGGGTTCTTTGGTAGTTTCGGGCTCGGGAACGGTGGTGACTTCGGGTTCCGCCGTAGTTTCGGGCTCGGGAACGGTGGTCACTTCGGGTTCTGCCGTAGTTTCGGGTTTGACGGTTATTTCGATAATTATATCGGTGTTAATTCCCGCCGCGGTGGTTTCTTCAATTGTGGTTTCTTCTGTTTCGGGCTCTTGCGTAATAACTTCGGTGTTTATAGTTGAAATATATTCCGTCGTTATTTCTCCGCTCTCGTCATCGCAAGAGGTAAAGGAAAAGAGGAGAAACAGAGCGAGAAATAAAGATAAAGATCTGATCTTTTTCATAAGATTACCTCCAAATATTTAATTTTATGGTTCTGTCATATCAAAAGACTGATAATTATTTGTTGTAGGGGAACCCCCACTTGTGTGTTCCCCTCTTTGCAAAGCTGCGCTTTGCAAATTCACCCCTCGTGGCGCTTTTTAGCGTTCGCAGTATTTCGACCTCTGCGGAGGTCGACCACCGCCGCGCGGCGTTGGATTCGCGGTCGCTTTTGGAAAAAAGCGACGCAAAAACCTTCAATTATCAGTTGTTTTGTGTGATATAGCCAATTTTATTCTGTTACTGCGTATATCATCGAAATTCCGTAGCGGAGCGTTTCGCCGTCGATGGCTCCTGTTGCGCCCGCAACTAGATTTCCGTTTGCGTCAATAAAAATAGTTGTGGGAATCGATTGAATGCCGTATTTATATGCCGCGTCGCTGTCCTTGTCGAAGTAAACGGGGAATGTGTAGCCCATCGAGTCGATGAAGGCTTGCGCGATCTCAACCGTTTCACGCTGTCCATCGGTCAGATTGACCATCATAAATTCGACCTTGCCCGCGTATTCTTTGGCGATCTCGTCGAATTCGGGCATTTCAGCCTTGCAGGGCGGGCACCAGCTTGCCCAGAAGTTGAGCACAACGGGCGTGCCCTTCATATCCGAAAGCTTGACAGCTTTTCCTTCCTTATTATATATAGTGAAATCGGGCGCGGGATCGTATTCTTCTGTGGCTCCGGTATCGGTGGTTTCGTTAGCTTCCTCACCCTCACCCGAGCAAGCCGAGAGGGAGAGGATCATGATCAGCGCGAGGAGAAGGCCCCAAAATCTCTTCATCAAAGTGCCTCCAGAAGCGCCTCGTATCTTGTAAGGAGAAAATCGTAGCCTTCATCCGAAAAATGGCGGTTGGATTTGCCCTCGAGCACACAGCCCTCGTCGATCCACTCGCACTGCGCGGGATTGTAGAAGGAGAAGCCCGCCCCGCGGTAATTGTCGAAGCAAGGCATGCCCCAACGCGCACAGACCGCAAGCATTGCGTCAACGTAGTCGATATCGGAAAGCCCCTCGTTGTTCTTTGAGCGCCAACGGTCATAGTTGGTCAAAAAGAGGAATTTAGCCTTCGGATACTTCGCGGTAATGCCGAGGATGAGGGTGTTGAGCGCGCCGCAGAATGTGGATGTGTCCTGCGAATCGATCTCGCCGAGCGGAACGTGCAAACGCTTGTCATTCGCACCGCCGAGAACAACAACGTAATCTGCGCCGTCCTCCATATCCGCATATCGAACGCACATGGGAACTCTCTGCGGTTCGATCGTCTGGTTGGCAACGGGACAGCCGTTGATGCCGTGATTATATACTGTCATATTGTGCTTTTTTGCAAGCTTGTTGACCCAGGTGGCCTCATTTCCGAGCTTAGAACCGTAGATCAGCGAGTCGCCAAGCGCGACGAGTGTTTTTCCTGTAAGATTAGACATTTTATTGTCCTCCATTTTACATATTTATACATAATAATTATATCACCAACTAATCGGTTTGTCAATAATTATCTTCCAATTATATTATATCATAATATTTCCTGCATTTTCGGTGACAGTGTCACAAAACTGAAAATTCCTCTTGCAATTTGGTAAAAATTGTGTTATAATACAATTAGGATAATATTTCTTATTCTTTTTAAGGAGAATCACAGTTATGAAGAAGAATTCCTTCTCTCGTCCGGCACCGAAGGCGCCCGGGAGCGAGCTTTATCTTGATTTTCAACGCCGCGCGGATGCCTTTGTCGCGGAAAATATGGCAAACTTCAAGCCCCGTACCATCACGGGCACAAAGGTCATTCACGACTGTGTCTGGGGCACGGTCATGTTCTACCCTTGGGAGCTTGAGCTTATTGATTCTCCCCTTCTCCAGCGTTTGCGCCGCATCAATCAGCTCGGACTTGCCCAGCTGACCTACCCTTCTGCGCACCATTCGCGATTCGAGCACACCCTTGGCGTTGTTGCCGTCGTTGCGCAGATGATCGCGGGCGTTGCACGCCACGATGCCGCCGTTATGGCAGGCAAGGAGCAGACCATCCCCGCCTCGCATCAGCGCCGCCTCCGACTTGCCGCGCTTCTTCACGACGTCGGACATTGCTTCTTCTCGCACCTCTCCGAAACAATTTACGGCGAGATGCCCGCAATGAAGGAGCTGAAGGCGACCGAGCCGATGTTCGAGCGCGCTCAGCCGCACGAAATGCTCGGCTATATCATCATAAACACTCCTACTTTCGTAAAATGCTTCTCCGAAAGCCTCGGCTATCCCTTCGAGGAGGGCGAGGACGCCGCTGAGCTTCTCGGTGAGGTCGGACGAATGATCGTTGGTGCAGCGCCCGAGGTCAAGGACGGCGTCCGCTACGTTTATCTGACCGAAATGATCAACGGTCAGTTCGATGCCGATGCCCTCGACTACCTCCGCCGCGACAGCTACGCAACGGGTCTTGCCCTTGGCTACCACATCGACCGATTCCTGTATAAGCTCCGCCTCGCCGACCGCGTGTCCGACGATGGCATCGTCGAGCGCCATCTGACCGTCCCCGTTTCGGGTCTTTCAACGGTTGAGGAAATGGTCTTCTCGAAGCTGATGCTTTCGAGATATATCTATCAGCACCAAAAAGTGCTTGCCGCCGAGTCGCTTATTGAGGATATGGTCGTCGGAATGCAAAGAAGCGGCCGCTTCTCGCACCCCATCGACTTCCTCTACCTTTGCGACAACGACATCTACTCGATCGGCGCGCCATCTGCCGACAAAGCTCTCCGCCCCGCTATCACAGACTGGAAGCTTTCGGATGAAAGCGATGTGACCGTCGGCGATATGGCGGCAAGAGTTCTTGCACGCCGTCTGCCCAAAAAGGCGCTCGTCATCAGCCAATCGAACGTTCATTCCGCGGGCGGAATAAACTCGCGCGACCTTGGAATTTCGGGCCTTGCGGCGGCTGTCAGCTTGCTTCCCAGACTCCGCGAGGAGATCCTTGATCAGTCGCGCATCTATGCAGAAGCCCTCGGTATGCAGCGCCCCGAAATGTACGATATTCACATTGCGATCCCGCACATCAGTATGGCGAAGGATTACAGCCGCACGCCCGTTCTGACTTATGACGGCGAGTTCATTCCGATGTCGGAGGCTGTCAATCTCAACGATTGGACGCGCTCCTTCGCGGGTCAGTCCTGGAATGCTTATATTTTCTCCGAGCCCGAGATCCTTCCCGCCGTCAGCCTTGCGGCTTACACGGTGCTCGAGCGCAACGGCATTCGTTGCAATAGGGAAATGCTTTTCTCATCCCTTAAAGAATCCGACGCTATCGAGGCAGCAGCCGAGAAGCTGGGGTTGAATTAAAGGATTGAAGTTTTTGTCAAGCTTTTTTCAAAAAGCTTGCGCTGATCCAACGCGCGTAGCGTTGGTCGCCCGTCGCAACGGGCGAAATCCCCCCTTTGATACAAAGCGCCACAAAGGGGTGAATTTCAAGTCAAAGGCTTGAAAGAGAGGAAAAGCACAAGTGGGGTTTTCCCCTAAAATACTACGTTATTTTAAAAACCAAAAAATTAACATAAAGTGAGGTAAAATCATCATGGCAAAATTTGTATGTTCCGTTTGCGGCTACGTTCACGAGGGTGACGCAGCTCCCGAAAAGTGTCCTGTTTGTAAGGTTCCCGCATCCAAGTTCAACGTAATGCAGGAAGGCGCAGCTCTCGCGGCTGAGCACGAGTACGGCATCTACGCAAAGACCGTAAAGAATAACCCCGACATTTCCGAGGAAGACAAGAAGTACATCTTCGAGCAGCTTATGGCTAACTTCCAGGGCGAGTGCTCCGAGGTTGGTATGTATCTCTGCATGGCTCGCATCGCGCACCGCGAGGGCTACCCCGAGATCGGTCTGTACTGGGAAAAGGCAGCTTGGGAAGAGGCAGAGCACGCTGCAAAGTTCGCAGAGCTCCTCGGCGAGGACCTCGAGCCCAATATGAAGGCTACCACCAAGGATAACCTTGCATGGAGAGTTGACTGCGAATACGGCGCAACCGCCGGCAAGTTCGACCTTGCAAAGTGCGCGAAGAAGAATAACCTCGACGCTATCCACGACACCGTTCACGAGATGGCACGCGACGAAGCTCGCCACGGCAAGGCTCTCGAGGGTATGCTTAAGAGATATTTCAAATAATATCGAAAATCTCATAAAAGCCTTGTAAAACAATAACTTTATAACAACTTCAGGAACAGAGCCTCGGCTCTG
>JAGBRZ010000098.1 GCA_017632155.1 Clostridia bacterium | reverse complement strand
CGGGAAGTATTGACTCTGTCCGAAATGTCGAAGCGAAGCTTCGTCATTTTGGAGCACGGTAGCGAGAGCTAAAGCTCTCGCATTAGTCCGATTCTCTGCCTCGTGCGCCGTTTAAGAAACTTTTCAAGAAAAGTTTCTTAAAAATCTTCAAAAGATTTTAGGACGAGCGCGGCTCTGGCGGTTTTCCGAAGGAAAATGGAGGAGGAAGCCGACAAGACAGAGTCGAAGCTTGCCGAAGGCAAGTGTGAACTTCTTAAAAAAGTTCGATCAAAACTTTCAGATGTTTTTGATTATGCTATTGACATCGTATTTTAAAAAGGTTATAATTATAAAAAAGCCTTTGGAGGCGAAATGATGAATTATCTTAACATAAAACAAAACTACTCGGGTCTTACCGCGCGCGCGGTGGATTTTCTAACCGCCAATCAGCTCTCCGACCGTGAAATGTGGCGCCGATTTGTTGATCAATTCCGCCGACCCATTGACGGTGTCAACAACGGTTGGCGCGGCGAGTATTGGGGCAAAATGATGCGCGGCGCGGTGCTCGTTTACGAATATTCCCGCGACTCGGAGCTGCTCGACATCCTCACCGAAACCGTGCGCGATATGCTCACCGTCATCGACGAAGAAGGACGAATCTCTTCCTTTACAAAAGAAACAGAATTCCGCGCCTGGGACCTTTGGTGCCGCAAATACGTCATCCTCGGTATGGAATATTTCCTTGAGATCTGCCCCGACGAGGAGCTGAAAGCAGAAATTATCTCCTTCATCAGCCTTGCCGCCGACTACATCATCGCGCATATAGGTAAGGAGGAAGGAAAAATTCATATCAATAAAGCAACAAAGCACTGGCTTGGACTCAATTCCTCGTCAATTCTCGAGCCGATGGTTCGTCTTTACAACCTCACGGGCGAGAAAAAATACTTTGATTTCTGCGCCTACATCGTCGAATCGGGCGGCAGCGAGATCAATGTCTTCGAGCTTGCCTACGAAAACACGCTCAAGCCATACCAATACGGCGTGGCGAAGGCTTACGAAATGATGTCCTGCTTTGAGGGACTTCTTGAATTCTACTATGTGACAGGCATTGAAAAGTACAAGACTGCGGTGGTCAATTTTGCAAAGGCTGTTCTTGAAAGTGAGATCTCCGTTATCGGCTCTTCGGGATGTACGCACGAGCTTTTCGACCACACAAAGACCCGCCAGACTCAGTTTTATGAGGGAATTATGCAGGAAACCTGCGTAACCGTGACCTGGATGAAGTTCTGCTCGCGCCTATTTATGCTGACGGGCGAGAGCATCTTTGCCGATGCGATCGAAAAATCCTTCTACAACGCCTATCTTGGCTCGCTCAACGAGGGAATGCACATCAGCACCGACGGATACATCCGCGAGCGATTCGAAAAGATTGGAATGCTTGATAAAATGGTTCCCGTTCCGCTGCCCTTTGACAGCTATTCTCCTCTCCGCCCCGGCAAGCGCGGGCGTAAGGTTGGCGGTTTTCAGATCCTTGAGGACGGAAGATATTACGGCTGCTGCGTTTGCATCGGCGCGGCAGGTGTCGGTATTTTTGCAAAGCACGCTGTGCTTGATATGGGCGGGTGTGTCGTTGTGAATTTCTATGAGCAAGGCGAAAACGAGATCACAACCGAGCGCGGCAAAATTTTGATCAAAACCGAAACGAAATACCCCGCGGACGGTAAAATTGTACTTAAAATCGCCTCGGATTGCGATTTTTGCCTGAAGCTCCGCATCCCCGAGTGGTCGCAGAACGAAAATATCAAGCAAAAGGACGGATATGCAACCCATCATATCGGGGTCGGAGAGAGTGAGATCGAGCTTAATTTCGATATGTCGATCCGAACAACTCTGCCCGAAAAATGGGATCTCGACGTGCTCTACATCGACACCTGCGGCACTCGCAAGCCGCCCGTGCCCGTCCGCCACTACCCTGAGGATGATAATTTCATCTCGCTTTCGCGCGGACCGATCACCCTTGCCGCAGATTCCTCGCTCGGCAAGGACGCGAAGAGCACTTTTAGCTTCAAAAACCTCGATTATAAGGTCTGCGAGGACGAAAATTATACCGTAAAACTCGAATTCACCGCCGAAAACGGAGAAAAATTCTACCTCATCGACTACCAATCCGCCGGAAAGGATTGGGAAAGCGACATCGCGGCATGGCTGCCGGTTATAAGTGAACAGTGATTAGTGGACAGTGGACAGAAAGTTGCGGAATGATCATTTTGGCTTGTATCACTTGATGCTGTTTTAGCGATAATTGAACTACAAAAGGCTGCTTCATTGAATGAGGCAGCCAAATTTTTTAGATTTTCCTCGTCAACACTTGATTTTTTTCGTCAAATATAGCATAAATGACGAGAAAAATTGACTCAATTAGGTGGGTTTCCTCAAGCTTAAAGAATGGATATTATCGTATTTGATAAGCAAGTGTTTTATAGTTTTATATTTCATCGCCTTGTCATATACGAGTACAAGGCACAAAACAAAACTCGGATATCAAGAAGCTTTTTACTTCAAAATATCCGAGTTTTATGTTAATTTTCAGATTATATAGCTTTACAATGGACAAAGTTGCAAGTTAAATTATCAACCCGCATCTTTCTGTTCACTGTCCACTAATCACTGATCACTCTTCTTCTCCCTCAATCGCGTCATCTTCCTCCGCCTTGGGAACCGTTGTGAATCCCGCGCAGGTCTGACCCTCGGAGACTCGCATTACGATTACGCCGGCGGCGCTTCTGCCATAGACGGGGATGCTGTCAACTGCGGTTCGGATGATGGTTCCGCTGTCGGTGATGATCATGATGTCATCATCCTCGCCAACTGCGGCGATGCCTGCAACGCGGCCGGTTCTGTCGGTGACGTTGTGGCACATTACGCCCATACCTCCGCGGCTCTTCATGAGTCGGAAGTCGCTGAATTCGGTTCTCTTACCGTAGCCAAGCTCGGTGATCGTCAGGAAGTGCTTGCCTTCCTCTGCCGCAACTACGCCGACAACGCGGTCGTCGCCACGAAGCTTGATGCCGATTACGCCGCGAGCGGTACGTCCCATCGTTCTTGCGCCTTCCTCGGTAAACTTGACTGCGTTACCGGACGCGGATGCGATGATGATGTCCTTATGACCGTCTGTGAGAAGAACGCCAATGAGCTCATCGCCCTCGTCAAGACCGATCGCGATCTTGCCGCCCTTGCGCTGATACTCAAATTCGGAGAGCTTGGTTCTCTTAAGAACACCGTTCTTGGTGACCATAGTGAGATATCTCTCGTCCGCATTATCAAATGTGGGAACCTCGATGACGGTTGTGATCTTTTCACCCGGCTGGAGCTCGAGAATATTGACGATATTCGTTCCCTTCGCGGTTCTGCCCGCCTCGGGGATCATATACGCCTTACGCATATAGACCTTGCCATTGGAGGTGAACATCATCAAATTCGAATGGCTGTGCATTACCATTACTTTTTCGATAAAGTCCTCTTCCTTCGTGGTCA
This sequence comes from Clostridia bacterium, assembly GCA_017632155.1. The sequence continues at coordinate 4,985 of JAGBRZ010000098.1, read as the reverse complement.
TACCGATAATACCCTTACCGCCTCTTCTCTGTGCTGAATAGGTATCTGCATTCTGACGCTTAATGTAGCCCGAATGTGTGATGGTGATGACACAATCGTGCTTTTCAATGAGGTCCTCAAGAAGAATATCATCTGCCGCCTCAACGATCTCGGTGCGGCGCGCATCGCCGTATCTTCTCTTGATCTCGGAAAGCTCGGTCTTGATGATCTCCCTGACCTTTTCAATGTCGCCAAGGATCGCGCGGAGCTCCTCGATCAGCTTGTGCAGACGCTCAAGCTCGTCAAGGATCTTGTCGCGCTCGAGACCTGTGAGTCTGCCGAGAGTCATTTCAACGATAGCCTGCGCCTGAATATCGGTCAGACCGTATCTCTCGGAGAGTCTTGCCTTCGAATCGGGGATCGACTTCGAGGTCTTCATGAGCTCAACGATCTCATCGATGTTGTCGAGAGCGATCGAGTAACCTTCAAGAATATGAGCACGTGCAAGAGCACGGTCGAGCTCATACTGCGTTCTTCTGGTGACAACGCTTTCCTGATGCTTGATATATTCGTCGATGATGGTGACGAGGGGAAGGATCTTCGGCTCGCCGTTCACAAGCGCGAGCATATTGACCGCGCAAGTGTCCTCGAGCTGGCTGTATTTATAAAGCTGTTTGAGAATGATCTCGCCGTTTGCATCGCGGCGGTATTCAACAACAATACGCATTCCCGCGCGTCCCGATTCATCGCGGACGTCGGTGATGCCCTCAATTCTCTTGTCCTTAACAAGATTTGCGATAGATTCGCAAAGCAAGCTCTTGTTTACGCCGTAGGGAATCTCGGTGATGATGATGCGGTGCTTGTCCTCTTCGACCTCCGCACGCGCGCGGACCATAATCTTGCCCTTACCGGTCAGATATGCTTCCTTGATGCCGTTTACGCCGTAAATGATAGCGGCTGTCGGGAAATCGGGGCCCTTGATGAACTCCATCAGCGCGAAAGTGTCGCAATCGGGGTTTTCCATACGGTAAACTACCGCGTCAACGACCTCGCCGAGGTTGTGGGGCGGGATATTCGTTGCCATACCGACCGCGATACCGACCGAACCGTTTACAAGCAGGTTCGGGAAACGCGAGGGGAGAACGGAGGGCTCGTCAAGACGGTTGTCGAAGTTTTTGTTCATTACGACAACGTTCTTTTCGATATCCTTGAGCATCTCATCCGAGATCTTTGCAAGTCTTGCCTCGGTGTAACGGTAAGCCGCAGGGGGGTCTCCGTCGACCGAACCGAAGTTACCGTGACCTTCAACAAGGGGGTAGCGCAGCGAGAAATCCTGCGCCATTCTTACCATAGTGCCGTAAACTGCGGCGTCACCGTGGGGATGGTAACGTCCAAGAACGTTACCGACGGTAGCAGCAGATTTATGGAAAGCGTGGTCGCTTGTCAGGTGATCCTCATACATTGCCCAGAGGATACGGCGCTGACCCGGCTTCATACCGTCGCGCACGTCGGGGAGAGCACGCGAGGTGATTACCGACATTGAATACTCGATGAAGGACTTTTTGACCTCGCCCGACATTTCAACGTTTATTATTTTTTGATTTTTGAATGACAGATCTTCTTTATGTTCCACGGTTCTATACCTTCCAATAATGTTTCTTCTATGGGGATATTTTTAAGCTCTTTTGATTTCGGACGGATAATATCGTCTATTGCCTCGTCGATATCGGTTGCCTCGGGAAGCTCGCTTCCTTCAAGAACCACCTTTGCCGCACCCGCAGCAGTTGCGCAGATAAGCGAATATTCCTCGGTAAATCCTTTGTCGAATCTCGCCGCGATGTAGCCCGAAAGGAACGTGTCACCCGCGCCCGAAAAGCCAAGCAGGCGCACCTTCATCGACTCGCGGAAGATGACCTCGCCATTCGGATTCGCGTGAACGGCTCCATCAGCTCCGCGCGTGCAGATGACGGTGGTTTTATACTTTTTTGCAACCTTTACACAAGCCTCTGTGACTTCCTTTAATCTCTCCTCGGGGTCTGTGGAAAACTCTCGGAACAAAGCTGTGGATAAGCCGAGGTTTTGAAGCTCATACTCATTTGGCTTGATTACGTCGGGATTCGCCTCAAGTCCGAGTGACAAAGCCTCGCCGTCGCAATCAAGAACGACGCGCTTGCCTGTGGATTTTGCAAACTGAGTAAAGACTTTATACACATCTTTTTCCACACCCTGTGGAATACTTCCGCACAAGCAAATAACGTCGGCATCCGTTGCCATAAACATTTCCGTCAGCGCCGCAACTTCGGAGGGTGAGAACACACCTCCGCGCTCGTTAAGCTCGGTGCAAACGCATTCCGAATCGATGACCTTGGTGTTCATACGGACACCGCAAACGGTTTCAACCGAATTTACACGGATTCCCTCACGGGTGAGAAAGGAATCGCAGAGCTCACCGAACTCACCGCCCGAAAAAGCATAGTATTCAACCTCACAGCCAAGGCGGTGGAGCATAATTGCCACGTTTGCGCCCTTTGAGCCCTGAGTTGTCACGCTTCTTGCCGCGCGGTTAAGACCGCCCGCCTTCATTGGCGAGGGCAGATAAAGCGCGCGGTCGATGCCGGGATTGAGCGAAAGCACCGCGAATTTCTGCTTTTTTGGCATACCTTCGTCAATGCAATCGTCGGGGAGCTCGGGAATACCCGAAAAATCCTTTATTTTTAAATCTCTTTGTCTTTTCATACTTTAAATATCGAGGTTAGTCGCATATTTTGCGTTCTGCTCGATAAATTCACGTCTGGGCTCAACCTTGTCACCCATAAGAAGCGAGAAGGTCTGGTCGCAGATCATAGCATCCTCCATGGTCACGCGGAGAAGAACACGGCGCTCGGGGTCCATTGTGGTTGCCCAAAGCTGCTCGGCATCCATCTCACCAAGACCTTTGTATCTGCTGACTTCAACTCCGGGGACGTTGCCGATCTCTTCCATTATCTGATCGCGCTCTTCCTCGGAATATGCATATTTATCAAATCCGTTCGTCTTGCCGTGCTTGAAGATGTGATAGAGAGGCGGCTGAGCGAGATAAACGTGGCCTTCCTCGATGAGCTTCGGCATATGTCTGAAGAGGAATGTCAAAAGCAGGATACGGATATGCGAACCGTCGACGTCGGCATCGGCCATAAGAATGATCTTGCCGTAACGGAGCTTTGAAATATCAAAATCCTCGCCGATTCCGCAACCGAGCGCTTGAACGATCGGGATGACGGAGATTGAGGAATAAACCTTGTCAAGACGGCTCTTTTCAACGTTGAGGATCTTACCGCGAAGGGGCAGGATCGCCTGAAATTTCGAATCACGACCGCCCTTTGCGGAGCCTCCCGCGGAATCTCCCTCTACGAGGTAGATCTCAGCAAGAGATGCATCCCTTGTCTGACAGTCGGAAAGCTTACCGGGAAGCGAAGAACCTTCAAGAAGACCCTTACGTCTTGTAAGCTCGCGCGCTTTTCTTGCCGCTTCACGCGCACGCGATGCGGCGAGAGCCTTTTCAAGAATAGCCTTACCGACAGAGGGATTTTCCTCAAGAAATTCTGTGAGTCTTGCGGTGACGGTGCTGTCAACGAGCGCGCGGATATCCGAGTTTCCGAGCTTTGCCTTGGTCTGGCTTTCGAACTGAGCGTTCTGAAGCTTAACGGAAATGATGGCGCAGATACCCTCACGGACGTCCTCGCCCGAAAGAGCCTTGTCCGAATCCTTGAGAATGCCGTTTTTACGTGCGTAATCGTTGAGAACACGCGTCAGCGCCGCCTTGAAGCCGGTTTCGTGAGTACCGCCCTCAATGGTGTTCATATTGTTTGCAAACGTGAGGATCGTTTCGTTATAAGTGGTGTTATACTGAAGCGCAACCTCTGCCTGACTTGTTCCCTTTTCGCCGCGCATATAGATAACGTCCTCGTGAACGAGATCAGAATGCTTCTGATCGTTGAGGAAGGAAACGAAGTTACGAATACCGCCCTCAAACATAAGATCGCTTTCTCTGGGCTCCTCGAGGCGCGCATCGATCAACTTGATGCGGATTCCCGCATTGAGGAACGCCTGCTCACGCATACGTGTGAGAAGCATTTCATAATCAAATACAGTAGTTTCAAAAATAGTGCCGTCGGGCTTGAACGTAACGGTTACACCGTGCTGTTTTTCGCCCTCGCCAACGGGACCGTGGCACTCAAACGGACGGTCAACCGCACCGTGAACAAATCTTTCGGAATATTTTACTCCGTCAACAACGTCAACGACCTCAAGCCACTCGGAAAGAGCGTTAACAACGGACGCACCAACGCCGTGCAGACCGCCCGCGATCTTGTAACCGTCGCCGCCGAACTTACCGCCGGCGTGAAGGATGGTATAAACGACCTCAAGGGTAGGAATTCCCTGAGTGGGATGAATACCCGCGGGAATGCCTCTGCCGTTATCTTCAACGGTAATACTGTTGTCGGGATTGACGGTGACTACAATGAGGTCGCAATGACCCGCCAAAGCCTCGTCGATGGAGTTGTCAACGATCTCGTTGACAAGGTGATGCAGACCGCGCGAGGAGGTGGTACCGATATACATACCCGGACGCTTGCGGACAGCCTCAAGTCCCTCAAGGACCTGAATCTGGCTTTCGGTATAAGCCGCATCAACAACGGTGGAAAGCTCGCTTCCCTCGGGGTCAAGCTCGATAAGCTCCGCCTCGGGAATAACTTCCTCTTCAGGCTCGGGAATCACGATCTCCCCTGCCTTTTCTTCTGCATTTGTGATTTTTTCGTCGATCATTTTATTCTTCCTTTCGGATCGGATTTATCCGAGTTAAATTCAAATTAAAGTTTTCAGCCAACAAGGCGAATAAATAGTGAAAAGTGGAATGTGGAAAGTGAAAAGTTATGGTAAATTTCCTCGAAAAACTCGTAAATTTTCATTTTTAATAAATTGCTTTTTGAGCATAGCGAAAAAAGCTTCCGAAACTTTACACTTTT
>JAGBRZ010000097.1 GCA_017632155.1 Clostridia bacterium | reverse complement strand
TCGTCGGGAGTGCGGTGCGCGGAATAAACGTGCACCTCGAATTCGATTCCGAGCGCACTGAGGGTATTCGTAGCTTTTTCGATAACGGGAAGATCGCTGTCGCTTCCCATAACAATACCGACTTTGTACTTCATTTTTTACCTCACTGTAAAAATAAAAAATATATATTTAATTATACTATATATGGGAGGCAAAGTCAAGAAAAATTATAAATTAATCGTAAATTTCGACAGAGAAATTTCGCGCCTTTTTCGCTCTTTCTATGGTGAATGTGACAATTCGTCAAAAGTTGTAAAAAACTTTGATTTTCCTCTTGACTAAAGGCGAAAAATAATATATAATATTATGATAGTAAATAGTAGTCGATTGTAAAATTCAAAGAGATATGAAAAAACACCTTTCAGGCGAGCAGGGCGAGCCCGCGCGCCGAGGGGAGCTGTCAAAATCGCAGATTTTGGCAAGCGGCGATAAGCGCGCGTATCTCAATTGTAAAACGAAGTTTTACAATTGGCTTTGTTTTGGAGGCAGACTGATGAAGTATTTCGATAAGGTTAAATTCATGAGCTCCGTTGATCCTTCTCTGGTCGACGGTTGTGTTGCTGTTTCCGAATTTTCCGATAATGGTGATATTGTTGTTATTCCCGGCTTTTGTGACGTGCATGTGCATTTCCGCGAGCCGGGTTTTTCGTATAAAGAAACGGTCAAAAGCGGCTCGAGAGCGGCGGCGCACGGCGGATATACCACCGTATGTACGATGCCGAATCTCAATCCCGTTCCCGACAGCGTGGAAAATCTCGGTTTACAGCTTGATATAATTAAAAAGGACGCATTGATCGAAGTCCTTCCCTACGGCGCGATCACCGTCGGAGAGATGGGCGAAAAGCTCGCCGATCTTCGCGGTATGGCACCCCTTGTTGCGGGATTTTCGGATGACGGACGCGGCGTTCAAAGCGACGCGATGATGGAAGAGGCTATGCGCACTGCAAAAGCCCTTGGAAAAATGATCGTGGCGCATTGCGAGGTGAATTCGCTTCTGAACGGCGGGTATATCCACGACGGCGAGTATGCACGCGCACACGGACACCGCGGCATCTGCTCCGAGAGTGAGTACGCGCAGATCGCGCGCGACCTTGAGCTCGTTGCAAAAACCGGATGCTCCTATCACATCTGCCACATTTCGGCAAAGGAGAGCGTTGAGCTTCTCCGCGAAGCTAAAAAGAGCGGCCTCGACGTTTCGGGCGAAACAGGACCGCATTACCTTATAATGGATGACTCCGATCTCCGCGAGGAAGGCAGATTCAAGATGAATCCCCCGCTTCGTTCGGCTTCCGACCGTGAAGCGCTCGTTGAGGGTATCCTCGACGGTACTCTCGAAATGATCGCAACCGACCACGCCCCCCACTCCGCGGAAGAGAAGAGCCGCGGCCTTGAAAAGAGCCCCTTCGGTATTGTAGGACTTGATTTCGCATTCCCGTGGATGTATACCAAGCTCGTTAAAACGGGTATCATCCCCTTTGAAAAGCTTATAGATTGCCTTTCCACCAATCCCCGCAAGCGCTTCGGTCTGCCTATGGGCAAATCGTTCTCAATCTGGGATCTCTCGCAGGAGATCACCGTCGACGAAAACTTCATCCAGTCGCAGGGCAAAGCAACCCCCATCCTCGGTGAAAAGCTCCTTGGCAAGAACCTCTTGACGGTTTGCGACGGCAGAGTTGTTTGGGAAGACTAATGAGTGCATTCTGCACTATGCGGGCTGCATCTTATCAATATGATTGAATTTATGATTAAAATACAGGAGAAAGAAAATGGCAAAAAGAACAGATTTGAAGAAGATTCTCATCATCGGCTCGGGACCTATCGTTATCGGTCAGGCGGCGGAGTTTGACTATGCGGGCACGCAGGCGTGCCTGGCGCTCAAGGAGGAGGGATATGAGGTCGTTCTCGTAAACTCCAACCCCGCAACCATTATGACCGACACCACCATTGCGGACAAGGTATACATGGAGCCGCTTACACTTGAATATATCGCAAAGATCCTGCGCTACGAGCGCCCCGACGCGATCCTTCCCGGTATCGGCGGTCAGACGGGTCTTAACCTTGCTATGCAGCTTGAGCAGAAGGGCATCCTCAAGGAGTGCCGCGTTGAACTGCTTGGTACATCCAGCGAATCTATCGAGCGTGCAGAGGACCGAGAGCTCTTCAAGGAGCTTTGCCAGTCCATCGGCGAGCCCGTTATCCCCTCCGAGATCACATATGACCTTGAAGAGGCAAAGGCTGCAGCAGAGCGCATCGGCTACCCCGTAGTTCTCCGTCCCGCTTTCACACTCGGCGGCACGGGCGGCGGATTTGCTTACAATGAGGCGGAGCTCATTGAGATCGGTACAAACGCGTTCCGTCTTTCTCCCGTACATCAGGTTCTTATCGAAAAGAGCGTCAAGGGCTACAAGGAGATCGAGTTTGAGGTTATGCGTGACGGAAACGACCACGCGATCACCATCTGCGGTATGGAAAACATCGACCCCGTCGGCGTTCACACCGGCGACTCGCTTGTTGTCGCTCCCATTATGACCCTCTCTGATCACGACAAGAAGATGCTCAACGATTCGGCTATCAAGCTGATCAAGGAGCTCAAGATCGAGGGCGGCTGTAACGTACAGTTCGCGCTCAACCCCCACTCCAGCGAATACTACCTCATCGAGGTCAACCCCCGCGTGTCGCGTTCCTCCGCGCTCGCATCCAAGGCTTCGGGTTACCCCATCGCGCGCGTTACCGCAAAGATCGCTGTCGGTATGTCGCTTGAGGAGATTCAGATCGCAAACACCAACGCGGCGTTCGAGCCCCAGCTTGACTACGTCATCGCAAAGCTCCCCCGCTTCCCCTTCGATAAGTTCACCACAGCATCCAATCAGCTCGGAACTCAGATGAAGGCGACCGGCGAGGTAATGGGAATCGGTTCGAACCTTGAAGAGTGCCTCCTCAAGGGTATGCGCTCGCTCGAGGTCGGCGTTCACCACGTATATCACGCTAAATTCGACAATATGTCGAACGAGGAGATCCTTGATTATATCTCCACCTTCCGCGATGACAACATCTTCGCGATCGCAGAGCTGCTCGCACGCGGCATCACCGTCGAGCAGGTTCACGAGATCACACAGATCACACCCTTCTTCCTTGAGGCGATCAAGCGCATCGTCGATATGGAGGAAACCCTCAAGGCTCATCCCTTCTCCCTTGAAACTCTCACCGCGGCAAAGAAGATGGGCTTCTCCGACAAGTACGTTGCAAGAATGTGGAAGTGCACCGAGCTTGACGTATTCAAGTTCCGCAAGGAGCACAAGCTCTTCCCCGTATTCCGTATGGTTGACACCTGCCACACCGGCGCGTATATCCCCTATTTCTACTCCTCTTACACCGGCGAAAACACCTCTATCCTCACCGATAAGAAGAAGATCGTCGTTCTCGGTGCGGGCCCGATCAGAATCGGTCAGGGCGTAGAGTTCGACTACTCCACCGTTCACGCGGTTATGACCATCAGAAAAGCGGGATACGAGGCTATCATCATCAACAACAACCCCGAAACCGTTTCGACAGACTACACCACGGCGGACAAGCTCTATTTCGAGCCTCTGACCCCCGAGGACGTTATGAATATCATCGAGTTTGAGAAGCCCGAGGGCGTTATCGCATCTCTCGGCGGACAGACCGCGATCAACCTCGCACAGCCTCTCCACGATCTTGGTGTCAAGATCATCGGCACCGATTGCGCCGCAATCGACCGTGCAGAGGACAGAAACGCGTTCGAAAACCTTCTCAATGAGCTCAACATCCCCCGCGCAAAGGGTAAGGCAGTCACCAAGATCGAGGACGGTATCGCTGCAGCGGCAGAGATCGGTTATCCCGTTCTCGTTCGTCCCTCCTTCGTTCTCGGCGGCAGAGCAATGCAGATCGTCGGAAACGAGGAACAGCTCCGCAGCTACCTCAAGACCGCGGTTGAGATCGACGAGGACAAGCCCGTTCTTGTTGACAAGTACATCAGCGGTAAGGAGGTCGAGGTCGACGCTATCTGCGACGGCAGAAACGTGTTCGTTCCCGGCATTATGGAGCTCGTTGAGCGCACCGGTGTTCACTCTGGTGACTCGATCAGCGTATATCCCCCCTTCTCGATCTCGGATAAGGTCAAGGGAATCATTCTTCAGTATGCAAAGAAGCTCGGTCTCGGCATCGGCATCGTAGGTCTTTACAATATCCAGTTCATCGTTGACGAGCACGATGACGTAT
>JAGBRZ010000012.1 GCA_017632155.1 Clostridia bacterium | reverse complement strand
TGCGCTTTACGGCTGTATCACGGTTCGCACGGCAGGACCTCTTTCAAGCGAAGAGGAAGAATCTCTCAAGGAGTGGATCACGGGACAGAACTCGGACGGTCTCGGCGAAGGCTTCGAACAGCAAGAGATCTATTTTGAAAACGGTCGGTACGGACAATTTATGTACGTCAGCTTCTGGAATTTCGATGATGATTATTTCGTTGACAACGAAAGCGAATTTGAGGAACGCCTCGAAAACCAAAGCATGGAAATGGGAGGCATGTGATGGCACTGCTGTTCTCCCACGTTCGGGTATCCGCGCCCGATGGAAGCGAAGCGGAATTTCTCGTGAAAGGTATTCCGAGAGATTACGATGACCTCGAAAATTACACAGCGTTCGAAGAATTTTTGGGAGAGCTTGATGGAGAAACTGAAATCAGCGTTCGCGCCGGTAACGCCCGTTTTATGTGCATAGACGATATGTCTCTTGATGAAAACGGAGATGTTTTGCCGATCAAGATGACCAAGGAATGGAAGATGGATTTCAAAGACAATGCGGGATGCTTCTGATTCGATGAGGCTGTCATCAAAATCATAGAATTTGTGGTAAATACGGAAAATATCACCATGTATGTATAAGCGAAACTGCCGAAGCAATGAAAACGGAGAAGATTGCAACGAAAGGCAATTATATCTAAAAAACATCATGGAAAATGGTGCTTATTTATGGATGATGTTTATAAAAAACGGTTTATATTTTTATTGAATTTTTATGAAATTAAATCAATTGAGAAAAAATATTAAAAAACCACTTGATTTTTATTTTATAATTGTATATAATAAACAAACCGACTGTTTTGGAAATCGACGCATATTTGAATTTTAGTTTTGGACTCCGTACTTTAGGCTTTTAGACTTTTTTTGGCTTTAGACTTTGGACTTTGGATCTTGGACTTTTAACAATCGATATACGTTTGGATGTTTCGTTTTTCAAAAACGGGCGTTCAAACGTATTTTTTTGTTTGAAATCTTCAGAAAAAGGTGGTTATTACAGTGAATTCAAAAACGTTTTTCTATATACTGAAGCGATTGATTCTTTCACTCGTCACGGTATGGGTTATTATCACGATTACGTTTTTTGTAACCCGTCTTGTACCCGGCGGACCTTTTCAGAGCGAAAAGGCAATTACGCCTGAGGCGCAGGCGGCGCTGGAAGCGAAATACGGCTTGGACAAGCCGGTTTTCCAGCAGTATTTGACGTATCTCAAGGATATTGTTACGAAATTTGATTTCGGTCCTTCTCTCAAGCAGAGAGGACGTGACGTTATCGATATCATCGGCGATGGTCTCGGTGTGAGCGCCGTTCTTGGTCTCACGGCGGCTTCCATTGCAATCGTATGCGGCGTCGTTCTCGGTTCGGTTGCGGCACTCCGCAGAAACAAATTCATCGATAAGCTGATCATGGTTGTTACGACGGCGTTCGTTTCCATGCCATCCTTTATTATGGGTACGCTTTTGCTGATCGTCTTTTGCATTACCGTCCCCATCCTTCCTGCCAACGGCTCACTCGAAGGCGGTCTTGTTCTCCCGATTGTTACGCTTGCTCTTTATCCGACGGCGTATATCACCCGTTTGACTCGTTCCTCCATGCTGGACGTTCTGGGACAGGATTATATCCGTACCGCGAAAGCAAAGGGTGTTTCTCCGAGATCCGTTATTTTCAAGCACGCCTTGAAGAACTCGCTGATCCCCGTCATCACATACTGCGGTCCCATGCTTGCGTATATCGTTACGGGTTCTCTCGTCGTGGAGCGTATTTTCGCGGTCAACGGTATTGGCCGTGCGTTCGTTTCCAGCATTACCGACCGAGATTATCCGTTGATCATGGGTACGACGATCGTTCTTGCGACGCTTATCGTTGTAATGAACCTTGTCAGCGATATCCTCTATAAGGTAGTGGATCCCCGAATCAAATTGGAGTAAGGAGTATAGCCCGTATGAATAAAAATAAACTTACCCTTCAGGTCGACCTTGACAGTTTTGTTCCCGCAACGGCAGAGGAAAAGGAATATTTGGTCAAGATGCGTCCCGCTTCCACCTTCTTCAAGGACGGCGTGAAGCGACTTTTGAAAAATAAAATTGCCACGGTGTCATTCTTCATTATTGTTATGATCACCATCGTATCGATCCTTCTGCCGATGTTCTGGCCTTATGCTTACGATCAGCAGCTCGGCATTACTCCCGGTAAGCCCGTGGATCCTTCTTATAATAATCTCAAGCCTTTTACTTACGGCGCGACGGAGCAAAAGCGAATGGAGAACGGAGAATTCATTTTCCCCCACGTTTTCGGTACGGATTCCCAAGGACGTGATTATTTCATCCGCGTGGTCTACGGTGCCCGCATTTCTCTTGCCGTTGGATTTTTTGCCAGCATTATCGTTCTCGTGATCGGACTTCTCGTCGGCTCTGTTGCCGGCTACGTCGGCGGTAAGGTCGACCTCGTCATCATGAGAATCGTGGATATTATTTATTCATTGCCCGATATGCTTATGGTTATTTTGCTTGCGGCAGTTTTAAATGAAGCGCTGGATGCCATTCTCGAGGGAACTGCTCTTGAGAAGATCGGTACCAATATCATCAGCCTTTTCCTTGTGTTTGCGCTCTTGTATTGGGTTTCGATGGCGCGCTTGATCCGCGGACAGATCCTTTCACTGCGTGAGCAGGAATATGTCCTTGCGGCAAAAACGTCCGGCGCTAAGCCCGGAAGAATCATCCGCAAACACTTGATTCCGAACTGCATCAGCGTTCTGATCATCTCCACCGCATTGCAGATTCCCAGCGCCATTTTTACGGAAAGCTACCTTTCCTTCCTTGGTCTCGGCGTAAACGCACCCATGCCTTCTCTCGGATCTCTGGCATCCGATGCTCTGAACGGCATCAACAGTTATCCCTATCGACTCGTTATTCCGGCAATCGTCATTTCGCTTATCGTTCTGTCCCTTAATCTTTTTGGTGACGGCTTGCGCGATGCGTTCGACCCGAAGCTGAACGGTTAAGAAAGGAGAAAATGATATGGCACTTTTGGAAGTCAACAATTTACATACCTCCTTTTTTACGGATGCCGGTGAGGTTAAGGCAGTCAACGGCGTTTCCTTTTTTCTGGAACGCGGAAAGGTTCTTGGTATTGTAGGCGAATCCGGTTCAGGAAAATCCGTAACCGCCTACTCCATTATGCAGATCCTTGCCTCCACGGGTAAAATCGTGGAAGGCTCCATCAAGATCGACGGGGAAGAGCTCGTCGGCGCGGGTGAGAAAAAGATGAAAACCGTCAGAGGCAATAAGGTTTCTATCATTTTCCAGGATCCGATGACCTCTCTCAATCCCACTTATACGATTGGCGCACAGCTTTGTGAAGCCATCATTTTGCATACCAACCGCAATAAAGCCGAAGCGCGTGAGCGAGCAGTGGAAATGCTCCGTCTCGTTAACGTCAACGAACCGGAAAAACGTATGAAGCAGTACCCACACGAGCTTTCCGGCGGTATGCGTCAGAGAGTTATGATCGCGATGGCATTGGCTTGCGAGCCTGATATTCTGATTGCGGATGAGCCTACGACGGCGCTTGACGTAACGATTCAGGCACAGATTCTTGAGCTTATGCGTGATCTTCAGCGAGAGTTCGGTATGGCGATCATCATGATTACGCACGACCTCGGTGTCGTTGCGCAGATGTGTGATGAGGTCGTCGTTATGTACGCCGGCTCCATCTGCGAGCAGGGAACGGCGGATGAGATTTTCTATAATCCCAAGCACGAATATACGAAGGGCTTGCTTCGTTCCATCCCCTCTTCCGCTACGCTTGGACAGAAGCTGCATCCGATCGCAGGTACGCCGATCGACCTTTTGAATATGCCGAAGGGCTGTCCCTTTGCTCCCCGTTGCGATGCGGCGATGAAGATCTGTATGACGCAGCACGCACCGAAGATCGACGTCAACGATGAACACAGAGTTGCTTGCTGGATGTGTGTGAAGGAGTGCCTCGAAAACGGTACGGTATCCGTGGAAGCACCCGAAAAAACACAGAAAGGCGGTGGCAACGAATGAGTAAGGAAAATAAAACGCTCATCGAGGTGAACCACCTCAAAAAATATTTTGATATCAATGTCGGTCTTTTCAAAAACAAACCTCTCAAAGCGGTTGACGATGTTTCCTTTTCCATCAAAAAAGGTGAAACACTCGGTCTTGTGGGAGAATCCGGCTGCGGTAAAACAACGGTTGGCAGAACTCTGCTTCATCTCTATAAGCCTACCGCCGGCGAGATCATTTACGACGGAAAAAAACTGGAAAGCGCGGCAGATCTCAAGGAATACCGCAAAAAAGCGACGATGGTCTTCCAGGATCCGTATTCCTCGCTCAACCCCCGTATGACGGTTTCCGATATTATCGGTGAACCGATCGACGTACATAAGCTTTATAAAAATCAGACAGACCGCCGTGACAGAATTCTTGAGCTCATGTCGAAGGTTGGTCTGAACAGCGAACACGCTTCCCGTTACGCGCATGAATTTTCCGGCGGTCAGCGCCAGAGAATCGGTATTGCACGCGCGCTTGCCGTAAATCCCGAATTCATCGTATGCGACGAGCCCGTATCCGCGCTTGACGTTTCCATTCAGGCGCAGGTCATCAATATGTTCGGTGAACTTCAGGAGGAGCTGGGACTGACGTATCTCTTCGTTGCGCATGACCTTCTCGTCGTCCGGCATATCGGTGATAGGATCGCCGTCAGGTATCTCGGCCGTATGGGTGAGCTTGCGGATGCGGAAGAGCTTCATATGCATCCCTTGCACCCCTATACGAAATCTTTGCTTTCCGCGATCCCCGTTCCGGATCCCAAGATTGCGAGAGCCAATCAGAGAATCGTTCTTAACGGCGATATTCCCAGCCCGCTGAACGCTCCCTCCGGCTGTCCCTTCCGCACCCGTTGCCGTTACGCGACACCCGCGTGCGCGGAAGCTATGCCTGAATTCAAGGAAGTGTCCAAAGGACATTTCGTTGCTTGCCACCGTGCGGCAGAGATCAACGATTGATCTCAGATATTTTTCCGATTTTATTGTGTTAATGATGATGTGGCTCTGTTCGAGCGTATCTTCCGTTTCAATCGGATGTGTTCTGATCTTGCCAATCCTGTTTAACGCATTAAAATAAATTAAATTTTATTACATAAAGGAGATTCCCCTTATGAAAAAGCTCGTAGCTCTTTTCCTCGCAATGGCAGTTGTCGTATGCTGCTTTGCATCCTGTGGTAAAAAGAATAAAGGAACCACAGATTCTCTTTCCGTATGTCTTGCCTCTGAGCCGGACACCCTCGACCCCGCACTCAACTCTGCAGTTGACGGCGCTACCATGCTCGTTCAGATGTTTGCAGGTCTTGCTAAATGGGAGCAGGACGCAAAAGGTAACGCAGTGATCGTAGCAGACTGCGCAGTTGCTCTTCCTGAAGGTGTTGTGAATGCTGACGGCACCGTTACCTACACCTACACCTTGAAAGACGGTTTGAAATGGTCTGACGGTGTAGCGCTCAAGGCTTCCGATTTCGTATTTGCTTGGAACCGTGCCGCTTCCGTTGAACTCGCTGCAGACTACGGCTATATGTTCGACGTTATCGACGGTTACGCTGATATCTGGGCTGAAGAACCCGTTGCAGGCGCAAAGCTTAACGTTACTGCTCCCGACGATAAGACTATCGTCGTTACACTTTCCAATTCCGTTGCTTACTGGAATGAGCTTCTTGCATTCCCGACTTACTTCCCCGTAAGAGAAGACGTTGTTGCCAACGAAGGCTGGGCTACCGAAGCTTCCACTTACGTTTGCAATGGTGCGTACGTAATGGATTCCTGGACTCATGACAGCGTGATCGTTCTTAAGAAGAACCCCAACTACCACAACGCTGACGCTGTTACCATGCCCGAGCTCAAGTGCTACCTCTCCGATGACGCAAACAATATGCTCACCAACTTCAAGAACGGCACTTGGCTCCTCATTGACGACGTTCCTACCGCTGAAATCCCTGCGCTCAAGACTCAGTATCCCGGCGAATTCGTTATCGCAGGTCAGATCGGTACTTACTACGTATGCTGGAACGTAAACGAAGAAATCCTTCCCGCAGGTTCTAACTTGACCGGCGCTGAAAAGGCTGCAGCAGAAGCAGAAATCCGTAATGCAATCAGCCTCCTCCTCGACCGTAACTACATCGCAGATTCCGTTGCACAGGGCGGTCAGGCTCCCGCTTCCACCTTCGTACCCAGCGGTATGACTGAAGAAGACGGTACGGAATTCTACAAGAACACCGGCGTTTCCGACAAGTTTGACGGTTACTACAGCGTAAAAACAGAAGACTATGAAGCAAACTTCGCTTCCGCCGTTGCAACCCTCAAGAAATACTACAACTTTGATGAAGCAACCCAGAAATTCACCAACGTTCCTACCATCAAATACCTCTACAACACCGGCGAAGGCCACAAGGCAATTGCTGAATACATTCAGGGCGCTGTTGCTGCCGTTGGTATCAATATGACACTTACAAACCAGGAATGGAACACCTTCCTTAACACTCGTAAGGACGGCGACTACTCCGTTGCACGTAACGGCTGGGTAGCTGACTACAACGACCCGATCTCCTTCCTTGATATGTGGACCTCCGGCTCCGGTAACAACGACGTTCAGTTCGGTAAGGGCGCGCACAAGGATCTCGCAATCTATGACCTTGACCTCACTGCTCTCGGCTATGACATCAAGGTTGAAGACGGCACATGGGCAGAAACCTATGACGTTCTCATCTCGGAAATCAAATCCTGCAAGGATGCCGCTAAGCGTTATGATCTTATGCACGTTGCGGAAGACATGATCATGGCTACCGGTTGCATTACTCCTATCTACTACTACACTGACGTTTACATGATCGACAGCAGCGTGGAAGGCTTCTTCTCTATCCCGCTCGGCTACAAGTTCTTCATGTATACCACCATTAACAAATAATTCCATTTCAAGCTTTGTGCTTGACGTTTGGCAATTCGGAATGAAATCGATTGCGCCTATGCGTAATGAGAAAAACTGACCCTAAAGGCTCCTTCTCATAAGGAAGTTTGTACCTGTTTTGTAGGGACAGGCGTAGCGAAGCGGCACGAGCGCAATGAATGACATGCCAGTGGCATGTCAGAACGCGAGTGTGACCGAGCCGCAGCGAGACCCTCGACTGTCCGCAAAGGTATAAATGCAACGCAGAAGACAAAGATTAACCCCGACAGATTTTTAATGGTCTGTCGGGGTATATTTATTTGGCTTGATAGATACTACGCTTTGTTCCAAACGATGTTCTCTTTGTACTGCGAAGCAATCGCCATACATTCTTCAACACTATTATATAGCATATCGCTTACCACTTCATAATTCTCATCGCAACAGAATAAATAATATTTATCATCTTTGGAGTATTTGCAAATCGCAAGGTAACGATAATGATCAGCAATTTCTCCGTTCGGGAAAATGCTATAACCATAATCATCTTGCGAGGTATAGTATAGAACAATTGCTCCATCCAATTTGATAGGGAACATAGAATAATCTCCTTATTTATCGCCAGTTTCGCATTTGTATTACAAATGCTTCGGGCAAAGCCCATACCCCTTGTAGGGCGGTGCCTTGGTGCCGCCGTGGCCTAAATTGCGGCGGGATGCAAGCATATTTCGCTTCGCTCAATGTCAAGTTTGCTTCGCAAACATTGCCCCCGCCCTACGATATACCCCATTATAACACAAATCGGCAGAGAAAACAACATCTCTGCCGAAATTTATGTGTGTCCGTAGGGGCGATTCATGAATCGCCCGTTTTTGTT
>JAGBRZ010000096.1 GCA_017632155.1 Clostridia bacterium | reverse complement strand
CGAACCTCGCTAAAGATTTGGGCTTCACCGGAAAGGCATCCATCTCTCCCCGCCACGTCGAGGTCATCAACGAAGTGTTCACCCCAACGGAAAAAGAAGTGGACTACGCATACGAAGTGATCGAGGCCATCGCTCTGGCAAAAGCAGATGAGCGCGTGCAGACCGCCCTCGATGGTAAAACCATCGTGAAGGAAATCGCTGTCCCCAACAAGATCGTAAATATCGTTGTGAGATAAGGATTCTTACAAGTAGGTTTTACGCTTTTTGAAAACCACCTACGCTTCGCTCCGGGGCACGAACCTGCGGTTCATGCTGCTCCGCAAAAACTTTCATGCAAATTTTTGCTTGCGTACACACCTTTCTCGTCCTTGTGTAAGGAAATGAATATTGTTTTTCTCTAAGGAGGAAATCCGTCGGACGGCTGCCCCTACGCTTGCGTAGGATCGCCACACGACGGATTTCTTTTTTATTGATTAAAAACGGTAGGGGTCGGCGCCTCGACGACCCGTTTGGATCGAAAGATATATAAAAGCCTTCTCCTGAGGGAGAAGTGGGGACATGTTGCAAAGCAACGGTGGATGAGGAGTAATAAACAATAACAAGGCAACAATGACGAGAAAAGAAATGTTTCAAAAAGTCCTTTACAATCTTTTGGTAACATGATATAATATTTCGGTACAAGACTTCCCTATGTGTCACGATGCGGTAACGGCAACAGAGAGCGCGCGTAGCGTTCTTAAATAATTGAATATCGAGATGTGGCTCAGTTTGGTAGAGCGCTACGTTCGGGACGTAGAAGTCGCAAGTTCGAATCTTGTCATCTCGACCAAAAAAGGAAAGACACCCAGAGGGTGTCTTTCCTTTTTTGCTTGATATAACAGTTCCAAACTGTAATTTTACGGCTCTAACTAAAGCGCTCTACCCGAGCGCTATGCTTGGAGCGCGAGCGCGCCCGGTGGGCGAAGAAGCGAGTGCGACAAGGGAATAAATAAGGAGCATAGGCTACGGCAGTAGCATAGGCGACTATGTTTATGACCGAGGCTCAGTTTGGGGACGTTTCCGAGCGCCGCCGAGTGGCGGAAGAAGCGAGGAAAAAGGAGTGGCAGTGACTTGCCGATTGGCGAGAAGCGAAGCGGCGAAGACAGAGGCTTAGTCACAACAGGGAGAGCGCGGGGCGCTCAAAAAAATCAAATATCGAGGTGTGGCTCAGCTTGGTAGAGCGCTACGTTCGGGAGCAAATCACCGCTTTCCGTTCTGCGTTTTTCCTAAACGCCGAGAACCCTTGAAAATACTGCACTCTTAGGCAGTCATCAATTTAATAAAATTCCCGATGTAAGTGGCTTGACCACATGTTTGACCACTTACAGAAAAAAACCAAAAAACCACCATCGAGGTGTGGCTCAGCTTGGTAGAGCGCTACGTTCGGGACGTAGAAGTCGCAAGTTCGAATCTTGTCACCTCGACCAAAATCGGCTTTGAGAGCAATCTCAAAGCCCTTTTTCTTTGCCTACTGCGATGCAAATTTTGAGGGCTGACCGTCTTGGTCAGCCCTCTGTGCGTTATGCCGTTTTCATCTTTTTCTTCTCGGCTGCGATCTCTGCTTTCTTCTCGGCTATCATCTTGGCGAGTGCTTCTTCGCATTCTTCTCTTGTCTTTGCGTAGACATTGAACTTCTTTCGTTTGCCGTCTGCGAGTCTTGGATAGAAGCTTCCTTCCCAAAGGCTATCGTTGATCTGATATACGCATCCTGTACCACTCTTGCGGATTTTTGGCGTGTACGGCTCGAATTTTTCGTCCACGTTGCTCGTTTGTGCTTGGCGTGGCTCGTCCTTTGCTTCGGGCATTGGAGCGTCTGTACCGCCGATTTTGCGGTCGATTTTGACCGAGGCTTGCGCTCTCATCGTATCCGTGATATGCGAATATATGTTGAGCGTGGTCTCCGCGCTGATGTGTCCTATCATATCGGATAGGGTTTTCACGTCCATACCGTTTTCAAGCGCCATGGTTGCGAAGGTGTGGCGCAGGTCATGGAAGCGGATGTTCTTACATCCGGAGCGTTCAAGTATGAGTTTGAATCTGCGGTGTATTGCCGTGGGATTTCTTGGCTCTCCTTGTTTTACGGGCGATGGGAATATCCACTCGCAGGTTTCGGAGTATTGAAGCCTGCCGTTCTTCTTGAGATTTGCGTAAAACTGTTGCAGGTCGTTCTGCGAGAGCTTGCAGAGCGGTATCGTGCCGATGGACGGAATGATGTGCAGATAAATGCAGTTTTCGTATCCGGCTCTTGTGGTTTCCCTCAGTGCAGGCTTGCTGAAGTTCTGATACCAGAAGTCAAGCCAAT
>JAGBRZ010000095.1 GCA_017632155.1 Clostridia bacterium | reverse complement strand
GAGGACGACGCAAGATATTAATCTTGCTAGGACGACAAGCCCAAAAGCGCCAAAAATTAACGCTCTCGGGCTAGTTCGGATTATTCTTGTCACTCTAAACAATGTTTTAAAAGTACCAAACAAAATTATTTGCCCGCAACTTTCTGTCCACTGTCCACTAATCACTGTCCACTTTTCTTAAAACAGCTTATACTTACCCTCTGCCACCGCTCTCTTCTCTATTCCCGCGGTGAAATCGGGGAATTCGACGGGCGCGCCGCCCTGCTTTATCGACTGCTCGGAAAGGGGTGTAACTGCCATCATAATTGCGGAGTCATAGATATCGATAGGCATCGGAGTGCCCTCGCGTACTGCCTGAACGAAGGAATCGATTACGAGGAAGTCCATTCCGCCGTGACCTGTCTTGATGCCCGCCTCGAGGTAGTCGCGCCAGAGCTTGGGCATATATTTTTCCTCATACTGAGAATAGTTGCCCCAGAAATTCTTCCACTTGAAGTGGTCGCTTTCCTTGTGATCGTCATCGCTGTAGACCGACATATTATCCTGCGAGAACCAACCCTTTGTGCCGTGGATCTCAAGTCCTCTTGAATAGGGACGGGGGAGGGTTGTATCAAGAGTCAAACGAACGATCTGTCCGAATTCGGTTGTCAGAATCGTTGTGATAATGTCGCCCTGAGCCCACTTGCCATCGGCATAGGTCTGATCGCGGTCGGGGTGATTTTTAATATACGTATCAAGTCCCGCGCTCTTGGACGAGAACGAAGAAAGGCTGACGAATTTATTGCCATGACCAATTCCGAGCAGTACGTTGAGCGGGCCAAGCTCGTGAGTGGGATAGTTTTCGCAGTTGCGGCTGCGGTAGTTGCGATGACGGTAATGGCGGTTGATGAGACCCATCGAGATCTCCTCGCGAAGATCGTGACAATATCCGCCGCAAAGCTGAACAAGCTCGCCGAAGAATCCGTCAGCGTTCATAGAGTAAAGAGTCTGCTCAACTCTGCCGTAACAGCAGTTTTCAAGCATCATCGCGGGAGTTCCGGTCTCGCGGTGAGCCTTGCAAAGCTGAATGCATTCGTCGATGGTGTAAGCGCCGCCAACCTCAAAGGCAACGGGCTTCTTTGCTCTCATAGCCGCCACCGCCGCGGGGACGTGGTTTTCCCAAGCCGAGAAGACGAAGACCATCTCAACTTCGGGCGAGGCGATGAGTTCTTCATAATTCAAAAATATTTTGGGATCGTGTCCGAGAGGCGCGAGCTTTTCCTTCATCGCGTCGCAACGGTCCTGATATTCATCGCAAATAGCGGTGATCGCGCAGTTTTCGTGCTCGGCAACGAGCATTCCCATCGTGTTGCCTCGGCAGCCGAGACCGATTATACCAACCTTGAATTTTTCCATAGTCTTATACTCCCAGATACATCAAAATGAGTTCAACAGTTGCAACGAGGGCATCGGCGTGGGTGCGCTCCATTCCGTGAGAAGCGTGAACGCCGGGGCCGATCAGCGCGCCGGGAACGTCATTTCCCGCACGCCACATAGCTCCCACATCGGAGCCATAGTAGGGGTAGAGGTCAACACAATAAGGAAGCTCTGCCGCCTTTGCCATCTCGATCAGCTTCGAGGTCAGCTCATAGTCATAAGGGCCGCCCGCATCCTTGGCGCAGATCGAAAGGGTGTGCTCGTCGCACTTCAGGTCCTTGCCGATGCATCCCATATCAACTGCAAGCATCGACTCGAGCTTTTCGGGGACGAACGCCGCGCCGTGACCGACCTCCTCATACATAGAAACGAGGAATTTGATATCCTTTTCGGGAACGATGCCCGCATCCTTCATAATTTTAAACGCGGTGAGAACACAAGCAACGCTTGCCTTGTCGTCGATAAAGCGCGACTTGAGGTATCCGCTCTCTGTCACAACGGTCTTGGGATCGAAGCAAATATAGTCGCCGTTTTCAATACCGAGGGCGCGGGTATCTGCCGCGCTCTTTACGTTCTCGTCAAGACGAACGTACATATTGTCCGCGTCGCGCGCGCGGCTTCTCGCGTCGGAATAAACGTGAACCGAGGGAGAACGGGAGAGGATAGTTCCCGTGTATCTCTTGCCCTCTCGGGTGATAACGAAGCAGTATTCACCGTCAAGCGAGTTGCAAAGAACTCCGCCGACGGGCGCGAAATTGAGGTTGCCGTTGCCGTCGATCGAGCGAACCATAGCACCGAGAGTGTCACAATGCGCCGCAACGCCAAGCGCGGAATCGTGGCTCTTGCCCTCGTAGGTCATAAAGAAACAGCTCTTCTTGGTCGCTTCAAGCGCAAGTCCCTGTTCGGATGCAATATCCGCGAGCAGCGAAGCGATCTCGCGCGAATATCCACTCGGTGAAGGCACGTCCATAAGACGCTTTACGGTATCAAAACAATATGATAAGTATTTTTCTCTGTCGAATTTCATTTTCTTTTCCTCCATTTTGCCGTAGGCAAATTATCATTCCGCCGCAGGCGGATTATCATTCACGCGAAGCGTGATAACTTTCTTATAATATGTCCCGCCATTATCAATCCCACCGCTCCCGGCACAAATGAAAGGCTTCCCGGCGTGTTTCTGCCGTTTTCGCTCTCAAGTCCCTGAGCCTTGATCGGCTCTTCGTCCGACCAAACGACATCGAGCTTTTTGATGCCCTTTTCCTTCATCTTCTTGCGCATTATCTTGGCAAGAGGGCAAACGCTCGTTTTGCTGATGTCGGAAATGCGGAACCTTTCGGGATAAAGCTTGTTCCCCGCCCCCATCGAGGCGATGACGGGAACTCCCGCAGCATCGGCGCGGCAAATAAGCTCGACCTTTGCCGCAACGGTATCGACCGCGTCGGCAATGAAATCAAACTGCGAGAAGTCAATTTGATCTGCATTTTCGGGCAGATAAAAGAGGCTTATGGGATGCACCTTGCATTCGGGATTGATCGAAAGGATGCGCTCCGCCATAACCTCGGCTTTCGGTCTGCCGACGGTATCCTGCGTCGCTATGATCTGTCGGTTTACGTTCGACGTCGAAACCGTGTCGCCGTCAATAACGGTCAGCTCGCCGACCCCCGCGCGTGCAAGCGCCTCGCAAAGATGTCCGCCAACGCCGCCAAGCCCGAAGACCGCAACGTGCGCAGATCTCAATCTGTTCACACCGTCCTCGCCAAGCAAAGCCCGCGTCCGTGTATCGTCAAGTTGCATTCGCTTCCACCGCCTCTCTTTTGCATTAGTTTTTATAATTTTATCACAATTCCCCGAAATATGCAATAGAAAAAGTCCAAAAGACCGCGGCAATCTGCAAAAAAATCTTTACAAGAGGGAAAAAATGGTGTATAATTATTCTGTATAAATATAAAATAATATTTTGAGGTGATAATATGCAAAATATTGATATGACCGAACACCGCATTGACGGTTGCGAGGTCTACTCGGGCAAGATACTTCACGTTATGGTCGACCGCGTAACGCTTCCCGACGGTAAAGAGGCAACGCGCGAATACGTCGGTCATCCCGGTGCGGTATGCGTTGTGCCGATAAACGAAAAGGGAGAGGTGCTCTGCGTTCGCCAATACCGCTATACTCACGGCAGGGTATTCCTTGAAATTCCCGCGGGCAAACTTGAGCCCGGTGAAACCGACCGCCCGGCGGCGGCTCTGCGTGAGCTGCGTGAGGAAACGGGTGCCGTTTGCGAAACATTAACCCACATCGGCGACTTTGTCCCCTCCCCCGCGATCCTCGGCGAGGTTATCTCGATGTATATTGCCGAGGGGCTTACGATGGGAGAGACCGACCCCGATGACGATGAATTCATCGACTTTGAGGCAATTCCGCTCGACAAGCTCGCCGAAATGTGCGTTTCGGGTGAGATAACCGATGGCAAGACTATATCGGCTGTCCTCAAAGCGAAATATCTTTTGGATAAGAGAAAACAATAATTATGCTTGACTAATTCAGCGCACATATTTTTCGTTCTGTGCAGACTTTGTCCTCCTCATCCACCGGCTGAGCCGGTCCCCCTTCCCCGCTGGGGAAGGCTGATTTAGAATCTCGCTCAACTTTCTGAGCACTGCTTAATCAAATAATATTGTATTTCAATTTGTTGTGTATAATTACCCACTAATTTCCAAATAGCCTATGTTCGTGCTCGTCTAATAAGCCTTCCCCAGCGGGGAAGGGGGACCGGCTCAGCCGGTGGATGAGGAGGACATTATTGCAATCTTTACATCAAGAAAACCTAAACTTTTAAAACCAATCAAAGTTACTTTCATATAATAAAACCAAGGAGTTAAATCATGAAACTCAATTACAAACGCACGCTTTGCGTGGGATTCGCATTTTTCCTCATCTGTGCCTTCTGGCAGGCTTATGACACCATCGTTCCCAAGATCCTGACCGACCGCTTCGGTATGTCGCAGTTCTGGTCGGGCGCAATTATGGCTATCGACAACATTCTCGCGCTCTTCCTCCTTCCCCTCTTCGGCATCCTTTCGGACAAAACAAAATCCAAGCTCGGACGCCGCACTCCCTTCATCATCTTCGGTACTCTGATCGCGGCGGTAGCGCTCATTTCGCTTTCCTTCGTCGATTCGATGCAGCTTGACCGCCTCGGCAACATTGCCGACATCAACTCCGAGGAAGCACGCGCCGTTCTTTACGATTATGACTACGGCTCGCCACTCGCAACTCCCGACGGCGTTGAATACACCCTCTCGGACGAATTCTCCCGCGAGGAGTTCCTCACCCTCTCGCCCACGCTTGAAAACGGCAAGGCGAACCCCGATTACACCAATTTCGTCGTTCCCGCACGTTCGGCTTATATCGCACGCGAGATCGTCGGCAAGGATCCTTCCGCGCTGATCACCTTCATCGCTGTGCTCTTCGTTCTGCTCCTTTCAATGGCGACCTTCCGCACACCCGCGGTTGCGCTAATGCCCGACGTTACGCCCCGTCCTCTGCGTTCCAAGGCTAACGCCGTCATCAACCTGATGGGCACCATCGGCGGAAGCCTTATCCTCGGGCTCGGTATGGTTCTTGCCACGGGCTCGACCAAGAACACGTATATGCCTTACACAGGCTATTTCTGCATCGTTGCGGGAATTATGCTTGTCAGCCTTGTGATCTTCCTTTCCACCGTCCGCGAGCGCAAATTTGTTGCGGAGATGGAAGAGATCAGCCGCGAAAACGCCATCCAAGAGGGCAACGACGAGGACGAGGCATCCGGAAGCCGCAAGCTTTCGGGCGCGGAAAGGCTCTCACTCATCCTCTTGCTTGCATCCGTTGTGCTCTGGTTCTTCGGCTACAACGCCGTAACGAGCAAATACTCGGTCTATGCGGGCAGAGTTCTTCAGCTTGACTACAACTCCACCCTTCTCGTTGCAAACATTGCCGCGCTCATCGCGTACCTTCCCGTCGGCTTCATTGCCACCAAGTTTGGCAGAAAGAAGACTATACTTGCGGGAGTTATTATGCTCTCGGGCGCGTTCCTCACCGCATCCTTCCTTGATGCGGGAACTCCCCTGCCCGTTATGATGATCCTCTTCGCCATCGCGGGTATCGGATGGGCAACCATCAACGTCAACTCCTTCCCCATGGTCGTTGAGCTTGCACGCGGCGGTAACGTCGGTAAATATACCGGCTTCTATTACACCGCAAGTATGGCGGCGCAGACGATCACGCCCCTCGTATCGGGATTTATTATGGACAACTTTGGAATGAAGACTCTCTTCCCCTATGCCGCGATCTTCGCGGGACTTGCTTTCATTACAATGCTCTTCGTCCGTCACGGCGACTCCAAACCCACAAAATGAGGTAAATTAAGATGATTATCGTTTATATTCTTTTCACGCTGATCGCACTTTCCGCGCTTTACGTCTTTCTTCTCCGTCCCCGTCCCCAGCCCAAGACCTCAGTTGAGCCGCTCAAGGTGGACTATGCCCACCGCGGACTCCACGGCGACTTTGCCGTGGAGAACACGATGCAGGCATTCTACGCCGCCGAGCGTGAGGGCTACGGCATCGAGCTCGACGTCCGCCTCTCGAAGGACAATCAGGTCGTTGTTTTCCACGATGATACACTTCAGCGTATGTGCGACCGCACCGAGCGCGTTGATTCGAAGACCGCTTCCGAGCTTTCCTGGATGGAGATCAAGGGCACTTACGAAAGGATCCCGCTTTTTGAGGACGTCCTTGCGGGGATCGACCCCACAACTCCCCTTTGCATCGAGCTCAAGGGCAACGACACCCGCCTTTGCGTTGAGCTTATGAAGCTTCTCGACAAAGAAGACAGATTCTATTCTGTCAAATCCTTCAACCCGATGCTTATCAACTGGTTCCGCATCAACCGCCCCCGCGTGGTGCGCGGCGTGCTCGTTTCGAACTTCCTCGCGAAGGGTCACAAGGGCAATATCTTCACTCGCTTTATCGCAACCACAATGGTGCTCAACTGCATCGCCCAGCCCGACTACATCTCCTATGACTGCCGCCACCCCAAGCTTTTGCCCCTCGTGATCTGCAAGAAGCTTTATAACGTCCTGACATTCACCTGGACGGTCAACACCCCCGAGCTTTACGGCGAGGCAAAGGCAAAGGGCGACATCCCCGTTTTTGAAGGCTTCGAGCCCAAGAGATATTGATATGAGAGACAATTACGACGTACTGAAAACCGAGGGCAGAAACCCGAGGACAATGGACATTGATAAGCTTTCTGCGCTTGAAATGGTGCGACTGATAAACAAGGAAAATCGCGCCGTTGAGGACGGCATCGACGAGGCACTCCCCGAGATCGCGGCGGCTATCGATATGATAAGCGAAGCAATCGAAAAAGGCGGACACGTGATCTACGTTGGCTGCGGCACGTCGGGCAGACTTGGCATCATCGACGCCTCCGAATGCCCGCCCACCTTCGGCGTTGACTACGACCTTTTCCGCGGCGTTATCGCGGGCGGCAAGGAAGCCGTCTTCCGCGCAACCGAAAACGCCGAAGACAGCGAGGAAAAGGGTATGACCGCCATCGAAGCCGACGGCGTGAAGCCCGGTGACGTCGTTGTCGGACTTTCCGCATCGGGACGCGCTCCCTTTGTCATCGGCGCGCTCAAAAAGGCAAAAGAACTCGGCTGCAAAACGATATCCGTCACCTGCAACCCCGGATCGCTTATGGAAAACCATTGCGACATCGCCGTTTCGGTCTACGTCGGCCCCGAGGTAATTTCGGGCTCGACAAGACTCAAAGCGGGAACGGCGCAAAAGCTGATACTTAATATGTTCTCCACCTGTGCAATGATAAAAACGGGCAAGGTGCGCTCGAACCTTATGGTAAACGTCCGCCCGACCAACGAAAAGCTCGTTGAACGCGCAACGCGCATCATAATGCAGCTTTCCGACGCCGACAGAGAGACCGCCGAACGGCTGCTTGCGGAGTACGGCGAGGTGCCTGCGGCGCTGGATGCTTACGCAAGTGGACAGTGAAAAGTGAAAAGTGAAAAGTTTTGGTGAATTTCCTCGCAAGCTCGAAAATTTTCATCTAAATTAAAACAAGTTGAAGTTTTGATCGAACTTTTTAAAAGTTCGCAGAGCTCGAGACAGCGTCTCGATTCAATGCGAAATCTTCAGATTTCGCTTCTATGCTTCAAAATCGTGAAGCTCCGCTTCTCGATTTTGGACAGAGTCGATCCTTCCCGAATGTAGGGAAGGATCGACTCTGTCACCCTTTGCTGAATGAAATTATTTAGCAAATCAGGTTTATACCGCTCTATTAGGAACCCCCCATGAAAAAGAACTTCATCCTAAACATTATCTTAATAATCGGAATTACTCCTTTCATACTACCATTCGCTTTCGGAATATACAAAATTTCAATCGAAGCCTGGACGATGTTCGATTGGCTCGTGATGTACTCGTACATTTTCTGGCCAACATACCTTGCCGGCGCGGTCGTGATCGCGGTTTCGATCATTGGCAAAATTATTAAACGGTGAAGGAGCAAAAATCTCCCCTAAATGGAAGATTTTACTCCTTCCAAAATGTCGGCGGGACGCCGCCATTTTGAAGCGTATTTCGGGGCGTTGCCCCGCACCCCACTAAAGAAACTTTTCGGGAAAAGTTTCTTTAGAATCTTCAAAAGCTTTTCCTCTGATTTTTTATCAAAAATTTCCGCCTTAGCGGAAATTCACCTTCATTCGGCGCAGCCGATTATCATTCGCGCAACGCGCGATTATGCCACATGGTATTTACTATGAAAACAAAATTCCAATCCACCATTGAAAGCATCACCGCCTCCGCGATCCCGATGCACATGCCCGGGCACAAGCGAAACATTGCAATGCTCGGCACCGATCTCCCCTACTCCGTCGACATAACCGAGATCGACGGTGCGGACGATCTGCACGATCCCGATGACGGCGGCATCATCGGCTCGCTCTGTGAAAAATACGCAGATCTATACAAAGCCAAGTCTGCGCGACCGCTCGTAAACGGCTCAACCTGCGGCATCCTTGCGGGTATCCGCACGCTGACAAAACCGGGCGATTCCGTTATCGTCGCGCGAAACTGCCACAAATCGGTTTGGCACGCCATTGAGCTCTGCCGCCTGAATCCCACTTGCATCCTCCCGCCCATAATCGAGGAGCACGGCATCTGCGGAGCGATCACAGCAGGGGCAGTCGAAGAAGCCTTTGCTCGCTCGAACGGCGCGACTTGCGTGATTCTCACCTCGCCTACATACGAGGGCGTGATCTCGGATGTAGGCGCGATCGCGGAAGCCTGCAAAAAGCACTCAGCAGCGCTTTTCGTCGATGCCGCGCACGGCGCGCACCTCGGATTTTCGGAGCACTTTCCCGATTTTCCGCGAGGCGCGGATATCGCCGTCACAAGTCTGCACAAGACCCTCCCCGCACTGACGGGGACGGCACTTGGACTCGTTTTCAATGAAAAATATTCCTCTCGCTTCGCCCGCAACCTCGGCATCTTTGAAACGAGCAGCCCTTCCTATATATTAATGAACTCGATCGCCAAATGCGCGGATATTTTATCGGATGGAAAGGCTGTTTTTGACAACTACCGCGCTATACTTGATGATTTTTATGCATCGACCCGTCCCGAAAAGCTGAAGCTCATCAAAACCGATGATATCGGAAAAATTTCAATTTCCACACGCGGTACAAACTTCACGGGTTCATCGCTCGCCGATGCTTTGCGAGAAAGATATCATATAGAGCCCGAAATGGTTCATTCGGATTATCTGCTCTGTATGACCTCGGTCTGCGACACGTGTGAAAATCTCGCCGCGCTCTCGCAGGCGATTATGGAGCTTGATAAAGAATCCGAGCTTACGGAAAGCAAGTCTTACCCATCGTTTATCACAGAATTGCCGCCCACAGAGATACCTCTTTGCGACGCGGTCTGGGTTGATCTGCCCGATGGCGGCGAGATCTCAAACGCCTACGTTTGGGTCTATCCCCCCGGCGTTCCCCTGCTTTTGCCCGGCGAAAGAGTCACCGAGGAGATAAAAAATCACCTCGAAATGCTGAAAAATTCGGGGATTTCGCCAAAAATCATCAAAACCTCTTGACAAACGGGCAAAAATCATATATACTATATGGTGAATTAAATTATATCCGAAAGGTGGAATTTTACAATGAAGAGAATTCGTACTATCAATACTCGTGACCTCAAGGCTTCCGTTAAGAACGGCGGATGCGGCGAGTGCCAGACCTCCTGCCAGTCCGCTTGCAAGACCTCTTGCGGCGTTGCAAACCAGGCTTGCGAGAAGAAGTCCAAGTAATTGATAAAAGCCGCCGCGAATGCGGCGGCTTTTATTCGGAATTTTTGCTGTCGGGCTTCGCCCGAATGATAGTTGGCTTCGCCAAATGATAATCGGCTTCGCCGAATGATAATTCGCCCCAAGGGGCGAAATGAAGGAAATTTTTCGCCCTTGGCGAAAAATCAAAAATATAATTGAGGTAAATATGATCCATTCTTATAAACTCGGCGGTTACAATATCGTCCTTGACGTCGGCTCGGGCGCGGTTCACGCGGTCGATGATCTTGCCTATGACGTCATAAATCTCTACGAAACCAAGTCGGCGGACGAGATCATCTCGATCTGCCTTGAAAAATTTGCATCCGAGGGCATCACCGAGGGTGATATTCGCGACACGATCTCCGACGTTGAAGAGCTTAAAGCAGACGGCAAGCTTTACGCCGAGGATATCTACGCGCCCCTCGTCGGCAAGCTTAAGAACAATTCAAACACCGTCAAGGCTCTCTGCCTGCACGTTGCACACACCTGCAACCTCAACTGTGAATATTGCTTCGCGGCTCAGGGTCGATTCCACGGTGAACGCGCGCTGATGTCCTTCGAGGTGGGTAAGCGCGCGCTTGATTTCCTTGTTGAAAATTCGGGCACACGCCACAATCTTGAGGTCGACTTCTTCGGCGGCGAGCCGCTGATGAACTGGCAGGTCGTCAAGGATCTTGTCGCCTACGCGCGCTCGATCGAGGAAGCTGCGGGCAAGCATTTTCGCTTCACGCTGACGACAAACGGCGTGCTGATCGACGATGACGTCATCGACTTTGCCAATAAAGAGATGGACAACGTCGTTCTCTCGCTCGACGGCAGACGCCACGTGCACGATAACCTCCGCAAGACCGTGAACGGTCAGGGCAGCTATGACCTGATCCTTCCCAAGTTCAAGGAATTCGTAACCCGTCGCGGCGACAAAGGCTACTATATGCGCGGCACGTACACCAAGTTCAACACCGATTTCTGCTCCGACATCATACATATGGCTGACGAAGGCTTTACCGAGC
Organism: Clostridia bacterium; assembly: GCA_017632155.1. Next base: position 2,398 of record JAGBRZ010000095.1, on the reverse strand, counting down.
TTTCAATGGAGCCCGTAGTCTGCCCTCCCGGTGATCCCTACGCGCTCGGCGAGGAGGATCTGCCCGTGCTTTACGAGCAGTATGAAAAGCTTGCTTACGAGATGATGGACCGCAAGAAGCGCGGCAAGCCGATCACCTTCTATCACTATATGCTCGACCTCGAGGGCGGCCCCTGCATCTACAAGAGAATTTCGGGTTGCGGCTCGGGCACCGAGTATATGGCTGTCACCCCTTGGGGCGACCTTTACCCCTGCCATCAGTTCGTCGGCGACGAGAAATATCTCCTCGGCAACATTTTTGACGGCGTAAAGAACGAAGCCATTCGCGATGAATTCCGCTCCTGCTCGGCATATTCGAGAGAAGAATGCCGCGATTGCTGGGCAAGACTTTATTGCTCCGGCGGCTGCGCCGCGAACTCTTACCACGCAACCGGCAGCGTAAACGGCGTTTACGAGTACGGATGTAAGCTGTTCAAGAAGCGTATCGAGTGCGCGATTATGCTCAAGGTGGCAGAAGCGTGCGAGGAAGAAGAATAAGTTGCTAGTTGCTAGACACTAGTTGCTAGTTGAAGGTAAAAATCCCGCCAAATCGGCGGGATTTTTTCGATTGAATTAAAAAGTGGAAAGTTTTTGAAGATTCTTAAGAAACTTTTCGAAAAAAGTTTCTTAAGTCGCCGGCCGCAGACGGCGAAACTCTCCCCTTGTGCGTCGGAATGGCGGCGCCCCGCCGACATTCCGGAAGGAGTAAATTCTCCCCTTGCGGGAGAATTTTGCTCCTTCACCTTTCCAATATGCATTTTGCTGTTTACAAACCTCAAAAATTGTGGTATAATAAAGATGCCAAACAAAACCGAATAAATTCGCCGCAGTATGTGTATTTTTATCTTAGATAAAAATACAGATGCTCTTCTTTTGCATATACTGTAAGGTGATTTTGTAAAAGGTTTTGTTTGGCGACAATTCGGGCTGATGTATTTTTTGTGCGTCGGCTTCGGTTGGCGCACTTTTTATATTATGGAGTACAATATGAAAACATTCACTAAAAATCTAATACTCATTTTAGCAACAACACTCGCCCTCTCTGCGCTGCTTTCCTCTTGCGGTGAAATCATTGGTGAAATATCGGAAAGTATTGAAACAAGCAAAGAAGCGGTTGATTTAACCGAACTTGCTGAATCATCGAATAACACAACGAGCACTACTGCAGTTACAACAAATATAGCAGACGAAGTTCCGGAGTCTACAATATACGAAGCCGAAAAATATCCAAAAAAATATGACACCAACGGGGAACTTATCGTTTATTGGCTTGAAAGTGGGAGCGTATGGCATGAAAGTGCAAAATGCAGCACGATAATTAACGCAGATTCCACCAAAATTCATGTTGGAACCGCTAACGAAGCTTATTCCAACGGCAAAGAGCGCGCATGCAAAACTTGTTCTGCAGATAGTACAGTTGTGATTCCCGAAACCTCAATTATTCCAGATACCACAATAGTACCCGAAACAACAAAAGTTCCTGAAACTACAAAAACTCCCGAAGTTACAAGAACTCCTGAAACTACAAGAGTTCCTGAAACCACAAGAATCCCCGAAACTACCAGAACGCCGGAAACAACGAGAACTCCCGAAACAACAAAAGCTCCTGAAACTACGAGGATTCCTGAAACTACGAAAACACCCGAGACTACAAGTGCCCCCGAGACCACGAGAACACCTGAAACTACAAGAGTTACCGAAACCACGAAAACTCCTGAAAGCACAAGCAATCCGGAAGATGCAAGAACTGTTTATTGGGTAACCGAAGGATATGTATGGCATTACAGTAAGGATTGTTGGACTTTAGACGATAGTTTGTTCATTTATTCCGGTTATGCTACCGATGCAAAAGCAATCGGAAAAGAGCGCGCGTGCAAGGTATGTGCAGATGGCAGTACGATTGAAACACCTGAAACTACCATAGATCCCGAAATGACTACCGCTCCCGAAGAAACCGTATCTCCTTCAACTGACGAGGGCATTACGATCGTTTCATGGCCGGTAACCGCATCAAGAAATGAAGTCGTATCTGTCACCGTACATGGAAAGGCTAACACCCAATATTACATCGAAGTTAATTACAAATCCGGTCCATCAACCTCAAAGGATCTCAATCCCAAAATCAGCGATTCAAACGGTGATGTAACATGGACTTGGAAGGTCGGCAGAAATAGTTCAGCAGGAACATTTGACATCATTGTAAAAGATGACGAAGGCAAATCCGTCAAAGTTGAATGGACTATTGTTGTTGATTAATATGAAATCTCCGCCCAATTTTAGGCGGAGATTTTTATTACAATCAAAAATTCAAGCAAAATTAAGAACATCTCGTATAGAACCGCACTCTCAAGCTCCCCTTC
>JAGBRZ010000011.1 GCA_017632155.1 Clostridia bacterium | reverse complement strand
TGAGATCATCCCGCTTGCGGATAAATGCCGTGAGAGGGCGGTGGTTGACTACGCAAGCCGCTCACCGCTTATCAGGATCCGTATGGGTTGGAAGCAGAGTCCCTCTCCCGTCAAGCACCAGACTCCCGAAAATCAGCCGCCTGTTCACGTCGCTTGCGATTTCGCCCGCGTGCGCGATATTGCCGATGCGCTTCACGAAAGGGGCGTCAAAGAGTGCGAACTTCAGCTCGTCGGTTGGAATCTCGGAGGTCACGACGGCGCATTCCCGCAGCTTTTCCCCGTTGAGCCGACACTCGGTGGCGAGGAAGAGATGAAAAAGACTTTCGCATACGTCAAAAGCCTCGGCTACCGAATCTCGACTCATACCAATCTTATTGACGCCTATGAGCTTGCCGATTGCTTCTCGTGGGACGATATTGCAATGGACGAGTCGGGCGAGTATCTGCAGATAGGCGATTACAGCGGAGGCTATGCCTACCACGTTTGCCCCGAAAGGCAGATGTATACCTCGCTCGGCACAGTTCCCGAACTTGTGAAATACGGTGAGAATGGTTTGCATTTCAATGATGTTATTTCAATAGTCGAGCCCGATACTTGCCATTCGCCCAAGCACCCTTGCACGACTGCGGACGGCATCAAGTACGTGAACACCATTATGAACACTCAAATGGGTATGTTCGGCGGTTTTTCGTCCGAGGGTTGCTTTGATTTTGCGCTCGGAAACCTTGATTACGGACTTTACGTCAGCTTCGGCGACGGATTTGGTCGCAAGGAATATCCGCTTGCCGATGCTCACCTGCCTTTCTTTGAGCTGACCTATCACGGAATTCTGCTCTATAACCCCACAAGCCCCACAGTTAATTATCCGATCAAGAACCCCGAGGATAAGCTGACTTTCATTCTTCGCGGCGGACGTCCTTCCTTCTACTTCCACTCAAAATTCCGCACGGGTGCGAAAAACTGGATGGGCGAGATTGATTTTCTCACCGACACGGACGAGGATCTTGCTTTTGCCTGCGACCGCATTGCCGAGGCACAGCGCGAGTATGAAGCACTCTCGCATCTGCAAAAGGTTTATATGTCGGATTACGTCACGGCGGACGGCATCGAGATCGCAGCCTACGAAAACGGCACCGAGATCGTCGGTAACTTCTCCGAAGAAGAAAAGACATATCGTGGCGTGAGCATTGCTCCGGGTGAGTATAAGATAATTAAATAAAAATCAAAAGCCCGATGTTCGCATCGGGCTTTTGTGATGAAAAAACACCAAATTTTCACATAATTTTTAGTTTTGAATCATTGGAAAAATTCAGAAGAGGTGTATAATTCCCTTGAAAAATCCGAAAGGAGGCGCGCCGTGGCAAAAGACAATTTCATTTTTAAGCGTGTGGAGAAGAAATATCTGCTGACCGAGCGGGAGCGCGAGGCTTTGCTCCAAAAGATCGCCCCGATGCTCGTTCCCGATAAATACGGTCACAGTACGATATCGAGCCTTTATCTCGACACGCCCGATTTTCGCATCATCCGCGCCTCGATCGAGGCAAAGGAGTGGGGGCACGCCTACAAAGAAAAGCTCCGCCTTCGAACCTACGGCACTCCGAGCGCGGATTCAAAGACGTTTCTTGAGATCAAAAAGAAATACAAGGGCGTTGTTTATAAGCGCAGGATTGCGCTGACGCTCGCCGATGCTATGGATTACATAAACGGCGGCGCGAGCCCTCCCGATTCGCAGATAATGCGTGAGATCGACTATTCGATGCATTTTTATTCGCATCCGAAGCCTGCGGCGGTGGTTTCCTATGAGCGAGATGCCTTTTTCGTCCGCGATCTGCCCGCGCTTCGCATCACTTTTGACAGCGCGGTGAGGTATCGGAATACAGATCTTGATCTCACTCACGGTTCATACGGCAAAACACTCCTTGGAGATTCATTTTCTCTTATGGAGATCAAAACCGACGGCGCGATGCCCTTGTGGCTTTCGCACGCGCTCGATGAGCTGAAAATTTACCCCACGTCCTTTTCAAAATACGGAAGAGCTTATATTGACATAATGAATGAAAAGAGGATTTGACAATGAATGACATTTTTACATCGATAATCACCGCGGGTGCGGGACTTACTCTGCAATCTTACCTGATCGCGCTTGGAACTTCGCTTCTATGCGGACTTATCGTACTTTTTGCCACCGCATTCCGCAATAACGTGACCAAGAGCTTTGCCGTCACCGTGCTTTTGCTACCCGCGATAGTACAGACGGTCATTATGATGGTCAACGGCAATGTCGGCACGGGAATTGCCGTTGCGGGTGCGTTTTCGCTTGTACGCTTCCGCTCCGTACCCGGAAAGGCGCGTGAGATAGCATCGATCTTTCTTGCTATGACGGCGGGACTTGCGTCCGCTGCCGGTTACGTTACGATCGCGCTTCTTTTCACGGCTGTGATTTCGATAATTATGCTCGTCTTTTCACTCATACCGATCAAGCGCGAGCGCGAATATGAGCTTCACGTGACCATTCCCGAGTCGCTGAATTTTGACGGCGCGTTTGATCCGGTCTTCAAGGAATATGCAAGAAGCGCGCATTTGGTTAAGACCAAGACCGCAAGTATGGGAAGTCTTTATAAGTTGACTTATATCGTTGATCTAAAAGACAATTCGCGACAGAAGGATATGATCGACGCTCTGCGCGAGAGAAACGGCAATCTTGAGATCTCGCTGTGCACCGCGCCCGAGGAGAATGAGCTCTGATGAAAAGATTTTTTGTGATTTTATTGGCGTTGCTGTTGGTGTTTTCCTCTTGCGGACCCAATATCGTTCCCCCGACGGATGACACGGTGGTCGGTGAAACTGCCGAGGTGAGCGACATCGGTTTTGAGCACGTCAAGGAGAATATTGAAACCAATCTGCAAGTCATTTGCACCGAGGGTACGCCGAATGCGTACACTCTTGAAAATGGAATTTTGTCCTTTTCGGGACTTACAGCCGATTCGATCTATACGATAAAGGGCGACCTTGGCGGGTATATTGTCATCGACGCAGGTGAGTATAAATTCGAGCTGGTGCTTGAGGGCGCGCTTGTTCAAAGCAATACCGAGTCGCCCATCGTGGTCAACGGCGGCGATAAATTCACGCTGACGGCGAAAAAGGATACGGCAAACTTTATTTACGATCTGCGCGAGGCGGTCGATTCGAGCGCGGAGGGTGTTCATTCGGGCGCTCTTCACGTTGAATGCGATATGCAGGTGGGTGGAAAGGGAAGCCTGACCGTCGAGTCGCAGAACAACAACGGCATTCACACCAAGGATGACCTTGAGGTCAAAAATCTGAACCTTACCGTTACCTGCATCGATAACGCACTTAAGGGCAACGACAGCGTCAGCGTTGAGTCGGGCAATATCGTGCTCATCTCGCGCGGCGGCGACGGCATCAAGACCTCTAACAGCGATATCTCCGATAAGGGCAATCAGCGCGGAGATATCAGCATCCTCGGCGGTAAGATCGATATTTATTCCGCCTCGGACGGCATCGACGCCTCGCACGACGCGATAGTCGATGGCACGGCGGAGCTGAATGTTTACACCGATAAATTCTCCGAGTATTCCGAGGAGATAACGGCGGTCAGCGAAAGCGTTTATTACATCCGCTTTGCCTCGAATCAGTATAATTTTGCCGTGAAATACACGAACGATGCGGGCGAGATTATATGGAAGACCGCAAAGCTTGAATCGGGAACCGATATGGGCGGGATGCCGCAAGGGACTCCTCCCGATGCTCCCGAGGGCGGTATGCAAGGCGGCAAGCAGCCCGGTGGCAGCAGACCGGGTAAAACGGATTCTCAGCAACCGCAAGCTGCATCGGGATTTATTTACGAGATAGATAAGCCCGCGGGTTATACCAAGATGCAGATATTTGCCTACACCGCAAATCAGAAGCCCGAAAACGGCGAATATGCAGCAGCATCGCAGTCGATTTCGATCAATGAAAGCTATGATATGCTCGAGCTTACCGAAAACGGAGGCTCCTTTGAGGTCAGATGGACGAATTATTCGATGGATCAACGCCCGGGCGGATTCCCGGGAATGGGCGGCGGACGTCCCGGCGGCGGTGGAATGGGCGGATTTGGCGGCAATTCGCAAAAATCCGACCACTCTGCAAAGGGCATCAAGGCGGCAAATGAGATCGTCATCAAGGGCGGTGATATCTTTATCAAGGCTTACGATGACGGCATCCACGCGAATGCCGATACTCTGCTTGAAAACGGCAAGAATCCCACGGGCAACGTGACCGTCAGCGGCGGAAATCTTTCAATCTACTCAAACGATGACGGTATGCACGCCGACGGAGTTCTCACTATTTCAAGCGGCAACGTCAGCATCACAAACAGCTACGAGGGCATTGAAGGTAACCGTGTCGTTATCTCGGGCGGGGACATTTCCGTCAGATCGAGCGACGACGGTATCAACTCGCAGGCAACCTCGGGCACAGGTATTGAAATTAAGGGCGGCGAGCTTTATATTTACGCTTCGGGCGACGGCATTGACTCAAACAGTCGTGATTCCTATAAGGGTATCATCTTCGGTGGCGGTAAAACGGTTGTGATCTCAACTTCGGGCGGCAACTCTGCAATCGACAGCGAAAGGGGATACAGCTACACGGGCGGCTACGTCTTTGCGCTTATGCCCTCGGGCGGAATGTCAAGCGAGGCGAAGCATTGTCAGAATTTTGACTCTGTTGCGCAGAGCACATCCCTCCGATTGAATTCGGGTGAATACCTCGCCGTCGGAGATATCCTGACACTGAAAATGCCTACCACTCTGAACGGACTTGTTATCTTTATCGGCGATAAGGATGCTAAAATTTCGTCCTCGGCTTCAAGCGAAGCGAAAGTGGATGAGAGTGGAGTGAAGTGGAATTAATAGTGGACAGTGAACAGTGGACAGTGGACAGAAAGTTGCGGGCACACAAATAATTTTGTTCGGTATACTCAAAACACCGTTCACTACAAAACCCAAATAAACTAAAAGCTCGGATATTTTGAAGCAAAAACTTCTTATTATCCGAGCTTTTTGTATAAAATTATCAGTCGGTACAATGGATTGCAAAAATATGCATTAAATTATTATGTCGCATCTTTCTGTCCACTGTCCACTAACCACTGTCCACTTGCCTGTCCACTGTCCACTGTCCACTTTTTTCTTTAATTATTGATAAATTTTTTCAAAATCCTCTTGTTTTCTTTCTCTAATTAAGGTATAATATATACTGACTATATGTAATTAAATTTTCATAATGAGAGTATAAAATGGCAAACAACAAAAAGATCAGAAACTTTTCGATTATAGCGCATATCGACCACGGAAAGTCGACTCTTGCAGACCGTCTGCTTGAGGAAACGGGCGCGGTTGCAAAGCGCGATATGGAGGAGCAGGTCCTTGACAACATGGACCTTGAGCGCGAGCGTGGAATTACCATCAAGGCGCGCGCGGTAAGACTTGACTATAAGGCAGACAGCGGTGAGGACTACATTTTCAACCTCATCGACACCCCCGGCCACGTTGACTTTAACTACGAGGTTTCCCGCTCGCTCAATGCTTGCGAGGGAGCTCTTCTCGTCGTTGACGCAACGCAGGGAATAGAGGCTCAGACGCTTGCAAATGCTTATCTTGCGGTCGATGCGGGACTTGAGATCGTTCCCGTCATCAATAAGATCGACCTGCCCAGCGCCGATATTGAGCGTTGCCGTAACGAAATTGAGGACATCATCGGTATTCCCGCCGAGGATTGCCCCGCAGTTTCGGCGAAGGTCGGACTCAATATCCACGACGTGCTTGAAGCAGTCGTTCGCGATATTCCGAATCCCGAGGGAGATCCGGATGCTCCCCTTCGCGCACTTATTTTTGACTCATATTACGATTCCTATCTCGGAGTTGTGGTTTATATCCGAATCATCGACGGAACTCTCCGCACGGGCGACAAGATCAAGCTTATGAGCACCGGCGCTGTCTTTGAGACCACGGCAGTTGGCTCAATGGAGGCTTTCGGCCTTAAGCCGCGCGATGAGCTTTCAGTCGGCGAGGTTGGATACCTCACGGCTTCCATCAAGAATATTTCGGATACACGTGTCGGTGATACGGTAACTCTTGCGGACGAACCCGCAACCGAGGCTCTGCCCGGATTTAAGGCGGTTCAGCCCATGGTTTTCGCGGGAATTTACCCCGAGGACGGCTCCCGCTACGAGGACCTTCGCGAGGCACTTCTCAAGCTTCAGCTCAATGATGCGGCGCTCACCTTTGAGCCCGAGACCTCGACCGCGCTCGGCTTCGGATTCCGATGCGGATTCCTTGGACTGCTCCATATGGAGATCATCGAGGAGCGCCTTGAGCGTGAGTTCAATCTCGACCTCATCACCACCGCACCTAGCGTTATCTACGAGGTCAAGACCAAGGACGGCGAGATGCGCCGTATAGACAACCCCACCGATTATCCCCAGCCCGATGAGATCGATGTAGCTTACGAACCGATCGTCAAGGCAAGCATCATCACGCCTCAGGAATACGTTGGAACTCTGATGGATCTCTGTCAGGACCGCCGAGGCGTGTTCAAGGATATGAAGTACCTTGATAACATCCGCGTCGAGCTTCACTACGAGCTCCCGCTCAACGAGATCATTTATAACTTCTTCGACGCGCTCAAGTCGCGCTCGAGAGGATATGCGTCGCTCGATTACGAAATGTACGAGTACCGCGCATCCAAGCTTTGCAGACTCGATATCCTTCTCAACGGTGATCAGGTCGACGCGCTTTCCTTCATTGTTCACGAGGAAAAGGCATATGCCCGTGCACGTAAGATTGCAGAAAGACTCAAGGAAAATATCCCGCGCCAGCTCTTCGAGATTCCGATTCAGGCGGCTATCGGTGCGCGCATCATAGCGAGAGAGACCGTAAAGGCAATGCGCAAGGACGTTCTTGCCAAGTGCTACGGCGGTGACATTACCCGTAAGAAGAAGCTGCTTGAAAAGCAGAAGGAAGGTAAAAAGAAGATGCGTAAGCTCGGCTCGGTTCAGGTTTCCCCCGAAGCCTTTATGTCGGTGCTTAAGCTTGGAGACGATAACTAAAGGAGTAAATTTATGTTCGGAAAGAAAAATCGCAAGCCCCTGGGGCTTTACATACACATTCCCTTCTGCAAGAGCAAGTGCGATTATTGCGACTTCTGCTCCTTTGTTCCCAACAACAAGGGCGTGGTTGAGCACTATACGGATGCGCTGATTTTGCAGATGGAGGACTGGAGCTCGCGTTGCCGCAATTATACGATCGATTCGGTCTATATCGGCGGCGGAACTCCCACATACCTTGATATCAAGCGCATCTCGCGCATCATTGATGCGATCTATGCAAACTTCAAGGTTGATAAATATGCAGAATTCACGGTCGAATGCAACCCCGCAACGGCTGATCTTGATTATCTCAAGAAGCTTCGCCGCCTTGGCGCAAACCGTCTTTCGATCGGCTGCCAGAGCGCTCAGGCGGGTGAGCTCAAGGCGCTTGGAAGAATCCACACCTACGAGCAGTTTGTTACTTGCTACAACGATGCACGCGAGGCGGGATTTGACAATATCAGCGTCGATCTTATGTACGGAATTCCCGAGCAGACCGAGCAGAGCTTCATTGAAACTCTGACGGCGATCACCTCGCTCGGACCCGATCATATATCGCTTTATGCGCTCAAGATCGAGGAAAGCACTCCTTTTGCCGCAATGCGAGACAAGCTTGTGCTCCCCGGTGAAGAGGCTGAATTTTCGATGTATACCCACGCGGTCGATTATCTTGCCGCGCGCGGATATGAAAGATACGAGATCTCGAATTTCTGCCGCGGAGGCGCGGCGTCGCTCCACAATCTCAAGTATTGGCATTGCGATGACTATCTCGGACTTGGTGCGGGCGCGCATTCCTATTTTGAGGACGAGAGATTCTCGACAACCCGCGTGGTGCGCGATTATATCGACGGTCTTGAGATCATCGGCACCGATATCAACATTGTTGCCACCTCCGAAAAGATCGACTCCGCCGAGTGTATGGAAGAATACGTTATGCTCGGAATGCGCCTTTCGGAAGGTATTGTCATTGAGGATTTCGAGAGAAGATTCAATACATCCTTTGTCGAAAAATACGGCGTGCGCCTTGATGAGTTTGTCGATGACGGATTTGTCGAGAAGGACGAGCGTGGATACCGTTTCACCTCGATGGGTATGTTTGTGTCGAATTACATACTTTCAAGCGTGCTTGATCTCGGAGAATAAAATTTTTTTGAAAAATCTAATAATTACCATTGACAAATAGGCATTTTTCGTATACAATATATATAGTAATATAAGGACAGGTGATGAACCATGACAGATAAGAATATCCCTCTCGGAATCGATGAAGGCGAAGTTGAGATCGTAACCCTTCTCGATGAAAATGATAACGAAGTCCGCTTTGAGCTGATCGGCGGCTACGTTGACAAGGGCGTGCAGTATTTTGCACTTATCCCCGAAGGCAGTGCCGATGAAGACGGTGGCTTCGAGGAGTACATTATCCTCAAGAGCGTCAAGGACGCTGACGGCAACGAGGAACTCGTTGACATTGAGGACGACGCGGAGTTTGAGCGTATCGCGGGCGTTTTTGACGACGCTTTCAGCGCGGAATACGACTACGACGCGGAATAATCAGTTTTTATCCTGCTTAGTTTGTGATTAACCGTATTAGTGGAACCGACGTTACTTTAAAGGGAGCTGAAATAGATTCGGCGGCTGTTTTGCAGACCTCCCCGAGCATTCCTCGATTGACTTGTCTCGACAGATGCACGGGATGTTGGGAGCAGTGAGGCCAATGATAGGCACCCACCTTGCTTGGCAGGGTTCCGAGGCGGCGGTTACACGGCTCGGCGGGGTCTTGAAAAAAGCACATCGCATATGCGATGTGCTTTTTTCAGTTAAATCCGCCTTTGGCGGAAGAAATCCACCTGCGGTTGATGAAATCGCTGCGCGATGAAATCCCGCTTCGCGGGGATAGTGGGCGTTGTTTACTTTCTCTTCTTCTTTGAGATGATGAAAACTACCGCACATATTGCTGCGGCCGCGGCAGCGCCCAGGGCTATCGGCAAGATAAGAGAGGAATTATTTTCATCTGCGTTATCCGTGGGCGTGGTTTGTGTTGCTTCTGAATCCGGGATCAGTTCTTTTGTGCTTTCTGCCTCAGCGGGCTCGATTTCCGTGCTTTCAGCTGTTGACTCTTCGTGATTTGAAAAGATCGGCGATCCGATATCCGCATTTTTGGCATTTGTGTCGCAGAAGACGGTATACACGCGCGATTCACCGCTTGAGGTATACATACGAACAAGTACGGGCAGCTTTGTGGGGTCAACCTCGCCATCGTATTTCAGATACAAGTAGCCTTCCTTGCCCGCGGGGAGCAGATTGCTTTTTTTGAACGTAACGTAAGATCCGTTTGAGGATAAAGTTACAGTGGTGTTTTCATTAATTCCGTCGCCGATCGAGGCATCTGTGAGTTTAATTCCGTTTTTGCCCTCTACACGCACCTGCGTGTAAGCGGAGGAGCCGTTGTTGTCGATCTTAACGGTGATGATCTTGTTTGCGGTATCGTAGGTTGCCTTGGCGTATTCAAACGTGCCCGAACGGAAAAATACCGTTCCGAGCATTCCGCTTCCGTATTTCGAGTCTTTCATAAGATCGCGTATGTTTTCCATCTCCGCCATAATGCGTGCGGATGTCACGGAATCAAAGACCTGAATGCCCATAACGACACGGTTGCCCTTGTCTATCGAATTCTTGGCGAGGGTGACCACCCAGTTGTCCGCTTTGCCGTAATTCGTGGAATAAGCCATGGGGCAGATGTAATCGTAAAGCTCGGCGGCATCGTCATAATTCTGACCGTAATGAAGATCGGCATATGCATTTTCATATGCGCCCTCGGGCATAGTGGCGGCGCTGAATATGAGGTTCGGGTTTATCGATCTTGCTGAATCAATTATATGCTTTGCGAGCTCTTTGACGTTATTTCTGCGGTATTTCGCGATGATAACGGCATAGGGGTCGTTGTTTTTATAGGCACTGAAGATGTAATTTGAATCGGCTTTTCTGCCGTGATATCCCCACGTGGTTTCGACAAGCTCTTTTACGCGCTCGACATTTGCACCCATAGCGGCAAGATTTTCGAAATCCTTCTCGCTCCAACCGTTTGCGTTGTGGTTGTAGCGGATGTAGTCGAAGTGCAATCCGTCAATATCATATTGCGCAAGCTCTTTTGCTACGTTTCCCATATATTCTCGGTAGCCTTCGTCCCAAGGAGTGATAAAGTTATTGTCACGTGCGCGGATGTAATGCCACATTCCCGCATCGGGATGAATGCTTTTGTAGGACTCGTCCTCAACAACACATATCCACGCGTGGATGCGGATGCCTCTTTTATGTCCCGCATCTATGGTCTCCTGAAGAACGTCCCGATTTTTTCGGGTCAGTAGATTTTTGTATTGCGTGTTAAGGTAACCGAGCATACCGCCCGTTCCCTTTACAAGCAGATAGACATCGGTTATGCCCTCGTCTGCGCATCTTGACATCATTATTTCAGCACCGTCTGCACCAAGGTCAGCTATGGTGCTTCCCCAGATCCATTTTCCAACAATGGGCGGATTTACTGCGTTTGATACAGCGCGCGTGGGTACACCCGCTGAAAAAATCGGAATGAGCATTATTGGGCAGATCAGAGCGGACAATATCTTTTTGAACATAAAGCATTCCTCCTTGGTTTTGTATTGGTATTATAGCATTATTTCATTTATTTGTCAAGTGAACGGTATTTCGTTTTTATGATAGAATATAAAGAGGAGGATTAAAAGTTACGGAAAAGTCTTGAAAAATATCATAAAATATGGTATCATATATAATGTATTATTATTTTTTATATGAAAGGTTATATTATGAAGAAAACTGTTGAGCGTGTTATTTCGCTGCTTTTTGTGATTGCGCTTTTGACCTCACTTGCGGTGCCTGTCTCTGCTATGAAGAAGCCCGAATTTTTATTGGCGATCGGTGATTCGATCACATCGGGCTACGGACTTGATGCCTATGACGAATCTGATCCTTACTCTTGCGGATCTTATGCCAATCTTCTTGCCACCGCACTTTCTTTGGAAGGAAAAGAATCCTATATCAACAAGGGATTGAACGGCGCAACAAGCGCGGATATTCTTAAAAATCTTCCCGAAATTGTCAATTACCTCGGCTACTCTGATATGATTGTATTTTCGGCGGGTGTCAATGATCTTCAAAATGCAATTCCGATCGTTGCCTCGGCAGTAGCGGGAAAGACAGTCACCGGATTGAGCGCATCGATCGACGTGCTCACCGCCGCCGCTCCCGAAAAGTTTTCCGCTCTTGCAAATAATCAGTCTTTCCAGAAAAAGATTGGTGACGTTCTTGCAAAATATGAGAAGAATATTACGGATATTGCAGAGATCATCAAGACCAACGCTCCCTCGGCGCGCGTGATCTTCCTCAAGCAGTATAATCCTCTGAACAACGTGCCGGGATTTGAAACCTTCGGTAAATTTGCAGATACCCTTATTTCAAGCGTAAATGCATCTATGGAAAAGGTTTGTTCGTCCTATGGATTTGACCTTGTGGACATGGCTTCAGCCATTAATGATGACGCTATGGGACTCACAAATATGCTTAACTATGACGTTCATCCTAATGCTGCGGGTCACGTCGAGATAGCAAGGACTATTGCAAACCATCTCGGCATTTCACTTGATCCCGCAGAAAATACCTTTGATGTTGAAACCGAACCCGAAACGACAATTGAAGAAACTACCGTGTCCGTTGAGCTCACACGCCCTGTCGAAACCGAACCCGAAACAGATGCACAGCCTGAAGCTACCGGATGCGCCTCGTCTGTTTCTTTCGCTATGATAGTTGCCGTTGCTTGCGCTTGCGTTCCGCTCAAAAAGAAACACGCGTAACTTTAACTGAAATGAAAATAATGAAAAATACGGTAAAAAGAATATTCTCCTTCGCAATGGCATTGGTGCTTCTTGCTCCGCTTGTTATGATCTGTGTGTATGCGTCTTTGGAAAAAGAGCCGGTTATGCTGGCACTTGGCGACTCGATCACAACGGGCTATGGACTTGCGAATTACGAGCCCGGCGGTGATCCGTATCTTTGCGAATCGTATGCCAATACCGTTGCGGCGTCCCTTGGTCTGAAGGGTGGAAGCACGTATATAAACAAAGCGGTCAACGGTGACACAACGGGCGATCTTTTGGAATTACTCCCCACTTTGCAAGAGGAGGTAAGCTCTGCGGAGTTGATAATCATAAGCATTGGCGGAAATGATCTTTTGTCGCTTGCGCCAAGAGTGCTTTCTATGGTTGCCGGCAGAGAATTATCCACCCTTGACGAGTCGATCAATGCCGTTTTGACCATTACGCCCGAAAGAATATCCGAGGTTGCACAAAGCACAGAATTTATCTTTACTCTTGCTGCCGCTTACATTGGGTGCGTTTCCAATATGGTCAAAATTGGTGATTTTCTTACAGCCAATGCCTCCGAAGCAAATATCATTTTTTTGAGGCAGTATAATCCTTTTGAAAACGTAACGAACATCGGCGGATATGACATAGGCAATGAACTTGGTGATTTTGTCGGCACCGTAATCGATATGATCAACGGCGCAATAGATGCCGCTTGCGAAAAATACGGCTTTACCGCGCTTGACGTTCCCTCCGTGATCGACTGCGATGCGGCGGGTTTGACCAATATTCTTGATTATGATATTCACCCCAATGCGGCAGGCCACCGCGAGATAGCAAAGCTTATTTCAGCTCATCTTGCAAGTCTGCCCGAAGATACGACAGAACCCGAGGCTACCACAGAGCCAGAAGTTACCACAGAGCCCGAGGCTACCACAGAACCCGAGGTTACAACAGCGCCTGAAGTGACAACTGAACCGGTTACTGAACCGGTTACCGAGCCTATCACCGAACCCGTGACAGAACCCGTGACCGAGCCTGTGACTGAACCGATCACTGAGCCCGTAACAGAGCCTGTGACTGAGCCTATTACCGAGCCTATCACCGAACTTGTCACAGAACCGGTGACAGAACCTCTTACAGAGCCTGTAACTACTCCCGAACCAATCGTTACTACAACCCCCGAAACCAAACCCGAAACTACTCCCGAACCGGTTGTTACCACAGCGCTCGAAACAGAACCGGAAGTTACAACTATACACGAAATTACAACTTCACTCGAGGTGACTACCACACCCGAAACCTCGGAAACGGTAGATGACGGATGCTTTGCATCGGCATCGGCTATCGTGATCGTTATTGCGTGTGCTTGCACCGCGGTAGCATTTAAAAAGAAAGAAAATTAATCAGATATAGGAGAAAAGACAATGGCAATTCTTTACGGAAACGCTGTCGTAGGTCAGTCCGGCGGACCTACTGCGGCAATCAATGCAACACTCGCCGGTGTTATCAGAGGTTATCTTGACAAGGATTCCCACGGCGGCGCTATCGGCACTCTTTACGGTATGCGCAACGGCGTTGAGGGACTTCTTCGCGAGGATCTCGTCGATCTTGGCGCGATCTTTGCAAAGGACGAGGACATCACCCGCCTTGAGCACACACCCGCGGCGGCTCTCGGCTCTTGCCGCAAGAAGCTCCCCAAAAAGGGTGAAGAGGGCGGAGAAGAGGTTTATGCCCGCTTGCTTGAGATCTTCAAAAAGTACAACATCCGCTATTTCTTCTATATTGGCGGCAACGATTCAATGGATACTGTTGCAAAGCTTTCCGAGTACACCAAGGGTCACGAGTACGAGATGAGAATCATCGGCGTGCCGAAGACCATCGACAATGACCTTGTAGGCACCGACCATACTCCCGGATTCCCCTCCGCGGCAAAGTATATTGCCGTAACAATGCAGGAGATCATCCGTGACTGTGCTGTTTACACCACAAAGGCTGTCACCATCGTTGAGATCATGGGACGTGACTCGGGATGGCTTACTACCGCTTCCGCTATCGGCAGAGTTGTAAACGGTGTTGCTCCCGATTACGTTTACCTCCCCGAGCGCACGTTCAGTATGGATCAGTTCTTCGCTGACGTTCGTGCGGCACTCGAAAAGCACCCCAACGTAGTTATCGCGGTTTCCGAGGGCGTTCGTTTTGCTGACGGCAGATACGTTTGCGAGGGCATCGGCGTTGAATCGACCGACGCATTCGGTCACAAGCAGCTTTCCGGCACCGGTAAGGCACTTGAGCTTGCAGTTAAGGCAGAGCTCGGATGCAAGGTTCGTTCCATCGAGCTCAACCTTCCCCAGAGATGTGCCGCTCACATCGCATCGGCTCAGGACCTCACCGAATCTGTTTCAGTAGGCTGTGCAGCTGTAAAGGCAGCAGCAGAGGGACTTTCCCGCGAGATGATGCTCATCCTTCGCGGAGAGGGCGAGGAATATTCCTACACCATCGGCCACTCCGACGTTTCCGAGATCGCAAACAAGATCAAGGTTGTTGATGACAAGTTCATAAGTGAGGCTGGCAACAACGTCACCGACGAATGCTGCCGCTACCTCCTTCCCCTCATCGCAGGCGAGGCAAGCCCCAAGTTTATCAACGGTATTCCCGATTATATAATTATCTGAGGAGATTTAAAATGAAAATACTCTTTATTGCTAACAGCTTTGGCGAGGATACAACACGCTACCTTCACGGAATCGCGCGTGCCGATGGCAAGAATTGGAAGGTTGCCAACCTTTATATCGGCGGTTGCTCGCTTTACCGCCATTACCGCAATATGCTCTCGGGCGAGCCGGCTTACGAATTCCAGATTAACGGCCACAAGACCGGAATTATGGTTTCGCTCACTCAGGCTCTTCTTTCGGATGAATGGGATGTAGTTGCAACACAGCAGTGCAGCCCCGATAGCGGCGAGGAAGATAGCTACGAGCCTTTTGCAACCGCTCTTGCAGAGTTCGTTCGCATCCACGCGCCCAAGGCGAAGTTCTACGTTCACCAGACCTGGACCTTCGATACCGATGCACCCCGCTTTAAGCTCACTTCTTACAACAATCCCGCTGATATGATCGAGGCTATCAAGCATTGCTACGTTCAGATGGCGAAGAATACCCGCGCGTGGGGAATCATCCCGAACGGCGAGGTTATGTATAAGCTTTGGCAGGAGCGCGCAAACTGCGGTCTTGAGGCAGTTCACCGCGACGGTTTCCACGCTCATAAGGGCATTGGCAGATATCTGCTCGCGCTCAACGTATACGCTACCATTTCGGGTAGAGATATCAGCGAGAACACCTTCTGCGATTTCGATGAAGAGGTAACTCCCGAGGCAGCTGCCGCGGCTCGCGCGATCGTATCCGAGATCAGCGCAAAGTACCGCGAGATGAATAAGGAATACGCAAAAGAGGCTCTTTAATGGGAAATAAGAAGAATATTGCCGTTATAACCGGCGCATCGTCGGGAATGGGCAGAGAATTTGCCCTCCGCATTGATGGCGAGGAAAAATTTGACGAGATATGGCTCATCGCGCGCCGCGCGGAGAAGCTTGCAGAGATCGCAAAGGCTTGCAAGAATCCTGCAAGAGCGATCTCGATGGACCTTTCGAAGCCCGAATCGTGGGCGGAGTACAAGGCGATGCTTGAAGCCGAGAATGCTGACGTTCGTGTGCTTGTTAATGCCGCGGGATTTGGTCATTTCGGCGGATTTCTCGAAATGGAGCTTGAAAAGCAGCTCGCAATGATCGACCTCAACGACAAGGCACTTGTGGCTATGACCTATCATACCCTCGCGCATATGTCGGATGGCGGCGTGATCTATCAGCTCGGATCGCTTTCCTCCTTCCAGCCCGTGCCTTTTATTAATGTGTATGGTTCGTCGAAGGCGTTTGTGCTCTCCTTCTCTCGCGCCACAAACCGCGAGCTCAAGAGTGCGGGACGCAATATCCGTATGATGGCGGTCTGCCCCGGTTGGGTTCTCACCGAGTTCTTTGATACCGCCGTGCACGACGATACCATCAGCTATTACAACAGATATTACACCGCCGAGCAGGTCATCACCCGTGCTCTTCGCGATATGAAGAAGGGCCGTGACGTTTCTATCTGCGGATTCCCCGTCCGTGCGCAGGTGTTTGGCATTAAGCTTTTGCCCCACAAGACGGTTATGAACGTCTGGTGCAAACAGCAGAAAAAGAAATAAAACAAAAAATGAGATGTCCGCGGACATCTCATTTTTGTTTATGAATAATTACGTCCCTTTTCCAAATACTAAATAAAAAAGGAGTGTAATTATGATTCAAAATAAACCGATAATCGAAAAAATAATTGGGCGCGAGGTGATAGATTCGCGCGGAAATCCGACGGTTGAGGCAACGGTGCTCTGCCGTGACGGAAGTGTTGGACGCGCGAGTGTGCCCTCGGGTGCATCGACGGGCATCTACGAGGCTCACGAAAAGCGCGACGGCGACGCGGGGCGCTTTGGCGGTAAAGGCGTAAGGGAAGCCATTGAAGCCATCAGGGATGAAATTTCGCCCGCTCTTGTGGGTGTCAGCGCGGCAAAGCAGTTTGAGGTTGACAGAATTATGTGCGGTATCGATGGCACCGCAGAGAAAAAACGGCTCGGTGCAAATGCGATCCTTGCCGTGTCGCTTGCCACAATGCGTGCCGCGGCGGCATCCTTCTCGCAATGCCCGTGGCAATATCTCGGCGGTGCAAAGACCTGCCGACTGCCCGTGCCGATGTTCAATATCCTCAACGGCGGCGCGCACGCATCTAACAATGTGGATATTCAGGAATTTATGATAATGCCCGTCGGCGCTTCGAGCTTTTCGGAAGGGTTACGCGCGGGGTGCGAGATCTATCACACCCTCGGCTCGATTCTCAAAAAGGAAGGTCTTTCGACAGCCGTCGGTGACGAGGGTGGATATGCGCCGAATCTTGAGAGCGACACGGCGGCACTCGATCTGATCTGCCGCGCCATTACCGACGCGGGATATTCCCTTGACGAGGTGCGTATCGCGCTCGACGTTGCGGCGAGTGAGTGGTATTGTGAGTCCGAGGGGCAGTACAGATGCCCCAAGAGCGGAAAAACCTATGATACAGAGGCGCTCATCGCGCTTTGGGAGTCGCTTTCGGCGCGTTATCCGATTTACTCGATCGAGGACGGACTCGATCAGCGAGATTTTGTGGGATGGAGCAAGATGACCGAGCGGCTTGGCTCGAAGATAATGCTCGTTGGCGACGATTTCTTCGTCACTAATCCCGAGCGAGTGAAGCGCGGAATCGAGGAAGGCGCGGCAAACGCGGTGCTCGTCAAACCGAATCAGATCGGCACACTTTCGGAGACGATGCGCGTCTGCGAGATGGCGGCGGCATCGGGATATATGACGGTAATGTCGCACCGCTCGGGCGAGACTGAGGACAGCACCCTCGCCGACCTCGCTGTCGCACTTTGCTCGCCCTTTATCAAATCCGGCGCACCTTGCCGAAGCGAGCGACTTGCGAAATATAACCGCCTGCTCACCATCGAATCCTGCCTCGGCGCCGCCGCGAAATATGGAAGCGCAAGGATCAAGCGCGAGCCTAAGGGCGCGGTTAAGGCTTGAGGTGAAAGGGAAAAGGTAAAAGGGAAAAGGTGAGAAAATCCGAAGATTTCAAACGAAGTCTTCGGATTTTTAGCTTATAATGTGATTTTTACCTTCTCCCCGTCCGCGGAAACGACGTCTACAAGGGTCCATTTTCGTCCTTGAATACGGCGTTGGCTGTGTATTTCCTTGACAAGGGGCATAATTTGCGAATATTTGAGCTCCGGTACGCCGTAATCGTGCTCGCTTTTATTGATGTAGGCAACTCCGATCGCGACGGTTAGGCGGTTGATAAGCAGCCTTGTCGGAAACCAAAGGAAGATTCGTTTGCCCTCGTCGGTGGTTATATCTATTTTCATTCGACAAAAATTCTGACGGTGTCGCCGTCAGCGCTGTCAACCTCTACAAGGTTGCCGATAGCACCGTTTTCGACGAGCGTAAATATCTGTGCAAAGTCAATATTTTTCAGCGCCTCGCTGCCGTTTATCTGCGGCATCGAAATTCCTGTTTCGATTGCAACCTTAACGAGCGCCATCGGGAGATTGACTCTCACACGGTCGCCCTCCTCACTGTCAACGACGATTCGAAGCATCAGCTTGTTTATGTCCTTGCGCTCCTCCTCGGGAAGAATCGAAACGATGGGTTCTTCCTTTTTGCCTTGCACTATCTCGTCAATGCTTACGCCGAGTATTCTTGAAAGCTCTGGCAGAAGTGAGATGTCTGGGCAGGAGAGGTCGTTTTCCCATTTGCTTACGGCTTGGGGCGAAACGCCGAGCATTTCCGCGAGCTCGTCCTGCTTGAGATTTTTCTTTTTACGGTATTCCGAAATTCTTTTTCCGATTGTGTCCATTTTGGGGACTCCTTTCTCTTTTCCTGCCTTAATTATAGCATTCGCGGGGCAAAAAATGAAGATATCAAAGGTTGATTAGGTCTAAAATCGAACAACCGTAAGTGGATTTTTTGCTCAACTTACGGTTGTTTTGGCTCTTTGCTTACTTTTCGGGATCAAGATATCCCCAATACGCCGCGAGGTAATTGACGCCCGACCATACGGTGAAGACGGTCATCAGCGCGCAGAGGATTACTGCTGCGGGGGGATAGGTATTGAAAAATTCGGGAAGTGCAGTTCCGTTTTTCTCGATAGTGTGATAGATCACGGGTTCGAGGAGGAGCGCGATGATCGAGGTCATTTGCGTTACGGTCTTTACCTTGCCGAGCCAATTTGCCGCGATGACCACACCCGAGGACGAGCTTACGACAAGTCTGATCGAGGTCACTGCAAATTCACGGAAGATGACCACAAGAACTGCCCAAAAGAGCCAACTCTTCATCTGCTCGTAGCGGTAAAGGATGGCAAGGAAGCTGCCAAGAACGAGAAATTTATCGGCGAGGGGGTCCATGAATTTGCCGAAATCGGTGATGAGATTATATTTCCTTGCAAGCTTGCCATCGATGGCGTCGGTGATAGACGCGGCGGCAAAGATGACGAGTGCGATGATCGCGGTCAGGTCGGGCGCGAGCCAAGCCTCGGGGATGAGGATAGCGGCGATACAGACGGGAACCAGGCACATACGCATCACGGTCAGCTTATTAGGAAGATTCATTTTTGATTTAGCCATTTTATGCCTCACGCTTCGGGGAAAAGCAGAGCCTTTCCGCAGAGATCGTAATCAAGAACGTCCTCGATCTTAACGCTGACGATGCTTCCGGGGGCAATGCGGCGGCGTGCGGAGAAATAGACCTTGCCGTCGATCTCGGGCGCATCTGCATCGCCGCGACCGAAATGCATTTCGGAAACGGGGTCGAAGTCCTCAACGAGGACACGGATCGTCTTGCCGATCATCGCCTCATTTTTCTTCTCCATTATCGAATACTGTGTCTGCATAATGATGTCGGCGCGGTCGAGCTTGATCTGCTCGTCGATCTGTCCGTCGAAGGTCGCCGCGGGAGTGCCCTCCTCGGGGGAATAGGGGAATGCGCCGAGGCGATCGAATTCGGCTTCCTTGATGAACTCGCAAAGTGCCTCGAAATCCTCATCGGTCTCGCCGGGGAAGCCGACGATGACAGTCGAACGAAGAGTAATGCCGGGAATGCGCTCGCGCAGTTTCTTGACAGCCGAGCGGACAGCCTCCTCGCCGCCGTGGCGGTTCATACGCTTGAGTATCTTGCCGACAACGTGCTGGATCGGGATGTCGATGTATTTGATGATTCGATCGTTCTGCGCGATAACGTCGCAGAGCTCGTCTGTGATCTTGTCGGGGTAGCAATAAAGCAGTCGATAGCGGACGGTTTTGGTGGCTTTGAGAAGCTCTTCAAGAAGCTTTGCGAGCGAATATTCACCGTAAAGGTCAAGGCCGTAGCGGGTTGTATCCTGCGCAATGACGATGATCTCCTTTGCGCCGAGCTCCTCAAGTCCGACTGCTTCCTTGATGACGTCCTCCATCGGACGGCTGCGGAACTTGCCGCGGATGTCGGGGATGGCGCAGTAGGTGCAACGGTTGTCGCAGCCCTCTGCGATCTTAAGATAGGTCCAATGCGCGGGAGTGGTCAGCACGCGGTCGCCGCCGAGCTCAACGGTGTCTTTGTCGAGGAATGACGAATATCCGCGTCCCTTTTCTTCAACGTACTTGACCGCCTCAACGATCTTGTGGATCGAGCCGACACCAAGGACGGCGTCAACCTCGGGGAATTCCTCAAGCACCGCCTCGCGGTAACGCTCGGTCATACAGCCGGTGACAATGATACCCTTGAGGCTCTTGTGCTCCTTGAACCACGCAATATCAAGGATATTGTCGATGGCTTCTTTTTTAGCCGCCTCAATGAAGGCGCAGGTGTTGATGACGATAATATCTGCTTCGGTTTCGTCGGGCGTGATCTCATATCCCGCCTCAAGAAGGTGGTGAAGCATAACCTCGGTGTCAAGCTGATTTTTCGGACAGCCGAGTGAAACAAATCCTATTTTCATAAGTTAACAAACCCAAGCTTTCTGCGGACTTTCGAGAGCGTCTTGCGTGCGTAGTAGGATGCCTCGTCCGCGCCCTTTTTCATAACTTCCTCAAGATATGCCTTGTCGGCGAGAATGCGCTGATATTCCTGCTGAACGGGGATCAGCTTGTCGCAACAAACCTGACCGACGGCGGTCTTGAAGTCGCCGTAGCCCTTGCCGTCGAATTCGCGCTCTGCTTCCTCAATGGTCTTGCCGGAGAAGCAGGAATAGATGGTGAGCAGATTGGAAACGCCCGGCTTATTTTCGGGATCGAAGCGGATCTCGCTATCCGAGTCGGTGACAGCTCTCTTGAACTTACGCATAATTGCGTCGGGTGTGTCAAGGATGCGGACAACGGCATTTTCATTTTCGTCCGACTTGCTCATCTTCTGCGTCGGCTCTGCAAGCGACATAATCTTCGCGCCCGATTTTGCAATGATGGGCTCGGGCATTGTGAATGTGTCGGGGTATAGCTGATTGAAGCGGTCAACGATGTTGCGGGCAAGCTCAAGATGCTGCTTCTGGTCCGCGCCGATCGGAACGACGTTGGTCTGATAAAGGAGAATGTCTGCCGCCATAAGAACGGGATAGGTGAAAAGTCCCGCATTGACGTTGTCTGCATGCTTCTGGCTCTTGTCCTTGAACTGCGTCATACGCGAAAGCTCGCCGAACATGGTGAAGCAGTTGAGCATCCAAGCCATTTCGGTGTGCGCGGGGACGTGGGACTGAACGTAGAGAGTGTTCTTTTCGGGATCAAGACCGCAGGCAATGTAGAGCGCGATGGTCTCATAGGTGCGGCGGCGAAGCTCTGCGGGCACCTGACGAACGGTGATCGCGTGCTGGTCGACCACGCAATAGAAGCATTTATACTGCTCGGAGTAGATGGGGAAGTTCTTGATCGCTCCGAGGTAGTTACCGATGGTAAGGTTTCCGCTCGGCTGAACACCGGAGTAGGAAACGGGTCTGTTGTCAATCATTTTTGTTACCTCTTTTATTAGATTTCTGCAAGCATTTC
Organism: Clostridia bacterium; assembly: GCA_017632155.1. The sequence goes on along the minus strand of JAGBRZ010000011.1, from coordinate 575 downwards.
GCGTGCGACGTTACCAAGAATGACGCATCCGCGCTCGATCTGCTCGTCGGAGGGGGTGGAATAGTTGAAGCGTACCGAATTGGACGTGCCGTTCTCGTCGGGGCAGAATGCCGTGCCGGGAACGATCGCAAGCTTGTTCTTGAGACAGCGCGCTACGAATTCGGTCATATCGATGCCGTCGGGGAGAGTGCACCAGACGAAGAGTCCGCCCTCGGGACGTGTGAACTTGAAGGATTTGGGGAGATTCTCGTCGAGTCCCTTCATCATTATCGCGCACTTGCGGCGATAGATCGCGCGGATCATATCGATGTGACCGTCGAGGTCGCGCTCGGTTACGAAGCGGTGGCAGAGCATCTGGAATAGCTGATTGGTGTGAACGTCCTCAACCTGCTTTGCAACAACGAGCTTCTGCATCAGCTTCTCGGGTCCGACGATGAAGCCGACTCTCATACCTGCGGAAAGGACCTTGGAGAAGGACGAGCAGTAGAGAACGAGACCTTCGGTGTCCATACTCTTGATGGTGGGGATCTCCTCGCCCGCGAAGCGAAGCTCACCGTAGGGGTTGTCCTCGAGGA